>CAJYRH010000024.1 GCA_913776795.1 uncultured Pseudorhodoferax sp.
CCGGCATGGTGCTGGCCGACCTGGGCGCCGAGGTCATCAAGGTCGAGCCGATCGAGGGCGACAACACCCGTCGCCTGAAGGGCTCGGGCATCGGCTACTTCCCGGTGTTCAACCGCAACAAGCAGAGCCTGGCGGTGGACCTCAAGTCCGCCGACGGGCAGGCCGTGGTGCGCCGTCTCGCGCTGCAGGCCGACATGCTGCTGGAGAACTTCCGCGACGGCGGGCTGGCCCAGTACGGGCTGGACTACGCCGCGCTCGCGGCCGAGAACCCCGGCCTCGTCTACGTTTCGCTCAAGGGCTTCCTGTCCGGCCCCTACAAGCAGCGCACGGCGCTCGACGAGGTCGTGCAGATGATGGGCGGCCTGGCGTACATCAACGGTGCGCCGGGTGCGCCGCGCCGCGTGGCGCCCTCGGCCAACGACATCCTGGGCGGCACTTTCGGCGTGGTCGGCGCGCTGGCCGCGCTGCACGACCGCGCGCGCACGGGCCGCGGCCGCCACATCCGCTCGGGCCTGTTCGAGAACAACCTGCTGCTGGTGGCCCAGTTCGTCGCCCAATTCCAGCTGACCGGCCAGGCGCCCCAGCCGCAGGGCGGCCAGCGCAAGCCGCCATGGGGCGTGTACGACATCTTCGACACCACCGACGGCCGCGTCTTCGTGGCCGCCGTCAGCGACGCGCAGTGGCGCGCCTTCGCGCGCCGCTTCATGCCGCCGCAATGGGGCGAGGACCAGCGCCTGGCCACCGCCGTGGGCCGCGAGGCCGCGCGCTCCTGGCTGGTGCCTGGCATCGCCGAGGTGCTGAAGGCCTGGAACACGGCCGACCTGTGCCGCGCGCTGGAAGAGGCGCAGATCTCCTTCGGCCCGGTGCGCGAGCCGCACGACATGGTCAACGACCTGCACCTGCGCGAAGGCGGTGCCCTGCTGCCCACCGACCTGCCCGACGGAGGCCACATCGATGCTGCCGCGCTGCCGATCGAGTTCGACGGCATGAAGGCCGGCAAGCGCCACGACCCGCCCGGCATCGGCGCGCACACGCGCGACGTGCTGCGCACGCTCGGCTACAACGAAGCCCAGATCGAGGCCATGCTGGCCGCCGGCACCGTGCGCGGCTGAGCATTGCTGAACCACCACAGGACAAGGAGGAGACACACCATGCAACGCCGTACCCTGAACCTGCTCGCGGCCGCCGCCACACTGGCCGCCGCCCTGGGCGCCGCCGCGCCCGCCATCGCGCAGACGCCGGGATATCCGACCAAGCCGATCCGCATGATCATCCCGTCCACGCCCGGCGGCGGCACCGACTTCATCGGCCGCCTGCTCTCTACCAGGCTGGCCGAAATGAACGGTTGGTCGGTGGTGCCGGACAACAAGCCCGGCGCCGGCACCGCGCTGGGCCTGGCCGAGGCCGCGCGCGCCCACCCGGCCGGCTACGACCTCGTGGTCGGCCAGACCGACAACGTCTCGCTGATCCCTCTGCTGCTCAAGGTGGCGTACGACCCGGTCAGGGACCTCACGCCGGTGGCCCTGGTCGCCACCACGCCCATGATCCTGGTCGTGCCCGAGAATTCTCCGTATCGAACCCTGAACGACATGGTGCAGGCGGCCAAGGCCGCGCCCGGCACGCTCAGCTACGGCACCTCGGGCACCGGCGGCGGCGCGCACATCAGCATGGAACTGCTGCAGGGGGCCGCCAACTTCAAGGTCCAGCATGTGCCGTACAAGGGATCCACCCCGGCACTGGCCGATGTGATGGGCGGCCACCTCGCGATGGCCGCCACCTCCATCTCCTCGGCCACCACGCTGCTCAAGTCCGGCAAGATGCGCGCTCTGGCCGTGACCTCGCCCAAGCGCGTGGCCGCCGTGCCCGAGGTACCCACCGTCGCCGAGGCCGGCCTGCAGCACGCCGACTTCGTGACTTTCTACGGCATCTTCGCGCCGGCCGGCCTGCCGCAGCCGCTGCTGCAGCGCCTCAATGCCGACTTCAACAAGATCCTGGCCATGCCCGACGTGCGCAGCGCGCTGCAAGGCAACGGCCTGGAGCCGCAGCCGATCTCCCCCGAGGAATTCGCCGCCCTGGTCAAGGCCGACATCCAGAAGAACCGCGCCGTGATCCAGAGCGCCCACATCAAGGTGGAGTGAACGCCATGGCCAACGAAACCGTCTTGCCCGCCGTCACCGTCTGCGAGGTCGGCCCGCGCGATGGCCTGCAGATGGCCCGCGACATCCTGCCCACCGACGTCAAGCTGCGCTGGATCCGCCAGCTCGCACAGGCCGGCCTGCGCGAGATCGAGGTCGGCAGCTTCGTCTCGCCCAAGCTCGTGCCGCAGATGGCCGACACCGACGCCGTGGTGCGCGGCGCGGTGCAGATCGAAGGCCTCACGGTGTGCGCGCTGGCGGGCAACCTGCGCGGGGTGGTTGCAGCCCACGAGGCCGGCGCCCATGTCGTTGCGATTCCGATCTCGGTCAGCGACACGCACAGCCGCGCCAACGTCAACAAGAGCACCGACGCCCAGATCGAGATGGTGCGCGCGGCCGTGGACTGGGTGCGCGCGCAGGCGCGGCCCATGCGCATCGACGTGGCCGCGGCCACTGCGTTCGGCTGCTCCATGGAAGGCCAGGTGCCGCTGCAGCGCGTGGTCGACGTGGCAGGCGCCCTGGCCGCCACCGGTGCCGATACCCTCGCGCTGGCCGACACCGTGGGCTACGCCCAGCCGGCGCAGGTGCGCGCCACGGTGCGCGCGGTGCGCGCCGAGATCGGCGCGCGGCTGACCAAGCTGCACCTGCACGACACCATGGGCCTGGGCCTGGCCAACGCGCTGGCGGGCCTGGACGAGGGCATCCGCGCCTTCGACAGCTGCCTGGGCGGGCTGGGCGGCTGCCCGTTCGCGCCCGGCGCCTCCGGCAACATCGTGACCGAGGACCTGGTCTTCATGCTGGAGTCCATGGGCTTGGGCACCGGCATCGACCTGGCGCAACTCGTGGCGGCCCGCCGGCTGCTGGCCGACGCCTTGCCCCGCGAAACGCTGCGCGGCGCGGTGGCCGTCGCCGGATTGCCCCGGACCTTCAGCGCGGCCTGAGCCGCCCGCCGCGCCTGCGGCACACAGCCCGGACATGGCCGCGCCGCCTGCCTGCCGGTGGGCCGGCGCAGGCGTCTGCTACAAACGGTGCCGCCCGCAGGCTGCGCGGTTGCCGCGTGCACAGCTCCTTGGTGCAACATGGCTTCCACGCACCGGCCGGCCTCGGGCCCACTGTTCCCCGCCTGCCACTGGAGCTGACGCATGCCGCCACCGCCCGGGCCAGCGCCCGCAGACGCACCGCCGCCGCTGCGGCCCATCCGCCTGTGGACGGCCGTGGCGGCGCTGGCCTGGCTGGCGGCGACCGGCCTGTCCGGGCATTTCGTGTCCGACCGCATCGTCACGGCCCAGGTGGATTCGCTGGCCAGTGGCGCGCGGCTGGACGCCACGGCGACGGGCCGCCTGATCGACCGCATGTTCGTGGAACTGGGGGCCGTGTCCACCATGGCCGCCCACCAGGTCGATGTGATCGACGCCTCGCGCCGCTTCGTCGTCAACACGCCCATCGAGACCGCCCAGACGCCGGCCGAACGCGCGGCCACCCTGTCGCAGGACCCGCAGGTGCGCAACGTGGGCAACTACCTGCGCCGCTTGATCCAGGACCTGAGCTACGACCAGATGTTCGTCGTCAACCGCTCCGGCACCGTCATCGCCAGCGGCGACTGGACCGAGCCCGGCGGGCTGCTGGGCGACAGCTACGGCGACCGCGACTACTTCTACCAGGTGCTGCTCGAAGGGGTGGGACGCCGCTTCGACCTGGGCAGCGACGGCCGGCACCCGGGCTTCTACGTGGCCAGCCGCGTCGATTCGAGCGAAGGCACTTTCGGCGCCGTCGTCGTGCGGCTGGACACCAGCACCATGAACGAGATGCTGAACGGCCAGCGCGTGGCCGCCGTCATCGACGGCGACGGCATGGTGCTCGCATCCTCGCGGCCCGGCTTCGTGCTGCACCGCGTCGGCCCGCTGGCTGGCGAGGCGGCCGAGCCGCCGGCACCTCCGGCATCCGGCGCCACGCCTGCGCCGGCCGCCCTCGCAGTGCAGCGGCCAGCGCAGCTGCTGCACGCCAACCACTGGCTGGTCGACGGCACCCCCTATGTCGTCGAGCGGGCCGATCTTTCCGAGCCGGGTTACCAGCTGCTCACCCTCAGCGCGCTGGATGCGGTGGCGCCCATGCGCCAGCTGCACAGCATGGTCACGGGCATCGTGGCGGCGTTGGGCTTGCTGCTGATCCTGCTCGCCAGCCGCGTCCTGAGCCAGAAGGCACGCCACCGCCACGCAGCCCAGCGCAGCGGAGCCGAGCAGACGGCCTTCCTGCAGTCGGTGCTCGATGCCGTGCCGATGCCCATGTTCTACAAGGACGCGCAGGCGCGCTTCCTGGGCATCAACAGCGCGTTCCGGCAGGCCTTCGGGGCCGATCCCGCACAACTCCTGGGCAGCGACGACCCGGCGCTGGGCCCCATGCCGCCGGAACGCGCGGCGCAGCTGCAGCGCGAGCAGCTGGCGTTGATACAGGAGCGCGGCACGTTCCAGCGCGAAGAGGCGTTCCAGTTCGCCGACGGACAGCCGCATCCGGCGCTCTACTCGGCCCGCGCCATCGCACGGGCCGATGGCACCGCCACCGGCCTGGTTGGCGTGGTGGTGGACATGATGGACCAGAACAGGACCCAGGAGGCCCTGCAGAAAGCCAGCGCCCGGCTCAATGTCGCCCAGGACGCCGGCGGCATCGGCCTGTTCGACCTGGACCTGGTCACGAACGAGCACTACTGGAGCCCGCAGCTCGAGCGCCTGTGGGGCCTGGAGGGCATGGCCGACCGCAGCTACTGGAGCTGGAACAAGCGGCTCGTGGAGGAAGACCAGGAGCGCACGGGCCAGAGCTTTTTCGGTGCCCTGAACGACCCCCAAGCGTCCACGCACCGCGACGAGTTCCGCATCCGGCTGCCCGACGGCACGGTCCGCGTCCTGCAGACCCTGAGCCGCATCGAGCGCGACCCGCAGGGCCGCGCCATCCGCATGACCGGTGCGCAGACGGACGTGACCGCGCTGGTGCGTGCGCGCGACGAGGCCGGCGCCGCCAGCCGGGCCAAGAGCGACTTCCTGGCCAACATGAGCCACGAGATCCGCACGCCGATGAACGCCATCATCGGCATGTCGCACCTGGCACTGCGGACCGAGCTGGCGCCACGCCAGCGCGACTACATCGCGAAGATCCAGCAGTCGGGCCAGCACCTGCTGGGCATCCTCAACGACATCCTGGACTTCTCCAAGGTCGAGGCCGGCAAGCTGGACGTGGAAGCCACGCCCTTCGACCTGGACGGCATGATGGCCACCGTCTCCGGCGTGGTGGCCGAGAAGGCCACGGCCAGGAACCTGGAACTGGTGTTCGACGTGGCGCCCGACGTGCCGCAGCAGCTCATCGGCGATCCGCTGCGCCTGGGCCAGATCCTCATCAACTACGTCAACAACGCCGTCAAGTTCACCGAGCAGGGCGAGGTCGGCATCGTGGTGCGGGTGGAGAGCCTGCACAGCGCGCAGGGCGATGCCGGGCCGCAGGTCGTGCTGCGCTTCGAGGTGCGCGACACCGGGATCGGGCTGTCGGAAGAGCAGATGGCCCGGCTGTTCCGCAGCTTCGAGCAGGCGGACACCTCCACCACGCGGCGCTACGGCGGCACCGGCCTGGGCCTGGCCA
>CAJYRH010000025.1 GCA_913776795.1 uncultured Pseudorhodoferax sp.
TGCGCCTGCTGGCCGGCCATGGCGATGCGGACCAGCAGGGTCGCGCGCTGGCGCTGCTGGAGGCCGCCGCACGGCAGGGGCATGGGCAGGCCGCGTACGCGCTGGCCCGTCTGCATGACGGCTCCGGCGGCGGACGCATCGACCAGGACCGCGCTCGGGCCTGGCTGCAGCGGGCCGCCGCTGCCGGCCACCGGCAGGCACAGGTGGACCTGGCGTTCCTGCATTTCAATGGTGCGGGAGGCACGCCCAGGGACATGGTCCAGGCTGCGCACTGGTTCGGACAGGCGGCGGCAGCGGGCGCCGTCATCGCGCAGTGCATGATGGGCGACCTGCACCGCACCGGCCTGGGCGGCTTTCCACGCGACGACGCGCTGGCCCTGCGCTGGTACGCGGTCAGCGCCACGCAGGACGACCGCTGTGCGCCCAAGGCACAGTTCGAGCTCTACGTGGGCTACGAGGCCGGCCGCGGCGTGGCGCCGGACCTGGCGACGGCCATGGGCTGGCTGCGCAAGGCGGCAGACGCGGGCAACCCACGTGCCCAGTACACGCTCGGGCGCTCCTACGAGCGGGGGCACGGCGTGCCGCAGGACTTCCAACTGGCGCGCAGCTGGCTGCGCAAGTCGCGCGAGGGCGTGTCCTGGCACGACGACCACGAGCACAGCGAACTCAAGGCCAGCTTTCCAAACTGGGTGGCGCAGAGCGGCGCGCTCAGCCTGTGGGCAACGCACTGAGCCAAGGCACCATCAGCCCAACGCCCTGCAGATGAAGTCCAGGCCAGGTGCGTTCGGGGACGGGACGGCCGGCGCGTCGCCGGCCAGACCGAATAGCGCGACGACGGCCGCCAACCAAGCACAGAGCGCTGGCCGGGAATCCCGTCGGCGCCTGCCAGACAGCGTGGCTTGTACCGTTGCCATGCCTGGATACCAGGCCACGGGCGGGTTCAGCGGTTCGACCGGCAGGCCGACGAGGCGGCGCCATCCGCGCCTGCCGCGGTCCCACATGGCGATGAACGGGGCGATCAGCACGATCGCGAAAGCACAGAATGCGAACACGGTGCAGGCCGCCCTTATGCCGCGACGGCCACGATGACACGCAGGACCGTGTACTCGTGCAACCCGTCGCGACCGTTCTCGACACCCAGACCAGACTGCTTGTGGCCCGCGAAGGGGCGCAGCGGCGACAACTCATGCACCGTGTTGATCCAGACGGTGCCCGCCTCCAGGCGCTCGGCGATGGCCGTGGCTTTTCGTGGATCGCGGCACCACACCGAGGCCCCCAGGCCGTACTCCGTTGCATTGGCACGTCGCACGACTTCGTCCACGCTGTCGAACTTCAGCAGCGGCAGGATGGGACCAAACGCCTCCTCGACGACCGCCCGTGAAGTGTCTGGCGGGTTGTCCAACAGGGTGATCGGAACGTGGTATCCCTCGCGGTGTGCGGCCCACGCCACGCGCCGAAGATCTGGCCCGCTCCGTCCAGTCAGGGTTGGCGCAGATCGAGGCTGGCCTCGCGTCGGAGACCACCTTCGATCCGGCACGGTCCTCCGCGGAGCTGCGCATCCATCTCACCGACATTGGCGAGGCGCGCTTGCTTTGCTGTCATGGCACCTCCTATTGGGCCTCAGGTTTGAGGCTCGAAGGTGGCTACCGAATCCGGGGCGATTCAAAAGGCCTCCGCGATTTCCGGGGCGGTTCACTCTTCATGGTGTGCACCATCTCCCGTAAGCGCACACCTCCAAGCGGGTCTGCGATCAGGGGCGGATGCTTGCCGCCCTTCCGCAGTCAGGCAAGGACGGCCATCGTCGGGCTATTACGACGCGCAATTGACGCAAAACCGCGAACTGACCAGCCGATCGGACGCAACCGGGAGGATTCGGAAAAGACAGGAAATAAAAAAGCCTCGCAAATCAATGACTTGCGAGGCTTCATCTTGGTGGGCGGTGCAGGCTTCGAACCTGCGACCCCTGCCGTGTGAAGGCAGTGCTCTACCCCTGAGCTAACCGCCCTGAATCGTGTTCAGGAAAGCCTGTGATTATGCCATAGCTTTTTCGCTGATTCGCCAGATCGTCTTTCCACCTGTTGCTTTGTCGAGTTGCGCCAACACCGCTTCGTGCGCGGCCAACTCGTCCTCGCTCGCACGCAGCACTGGCAGCTCAATACCGGACAGGTCGATGCGCGGCAACTCATCGGTGGCGACGGTCTCGTCGGTCGACTCGACCTCGATCAGCAGCGCGTCCTGGCCGCGCGTCATGTTGATGTAGACGTCGGCCAGCAGCTCGGCATCGAGCAAGGCACCGTGCAGCGTGCGGCCCGAATTGTCGACTTCCAGGCGGCCGCACAACGCGTCGAGCGAGTTGCGCTTGCCCGGGAACATCTCCTTGGCCATCACCAGCGAATCGACCACGTTGCCCACGATGCCAGAGATCGGGCCGCGGCCGAGCAGCTCGAGCTCCTTGTTCAGGAAGCCCACGTCGAACGGCGCGTTGTGGATGATGATCTCGGCGCCCTGCAGGTAGTCGAGCAGTTCGTCGACCACCTCGGCGAACTTGGGCTTGTCGCGAAGGAATTCGTTGC
>CAJYRH010000026.1 GCA_913776795.1 uncultured Pseudorhodoferax sp.
GGTGGGGAAGTGCAAGGTTCACGTGGGATCTCCTGTGGGCAAGGGGCAATGGATGAACGGGTGGCAATCCCGCTCCATTTAGCAAACGCTGTGCCAGCCGCGTCTCAAAGTATCGATAATCGATTGTTTATGTCCGTTATTAATAGTTGTTCTATTGAAAATCTCACTGGTGGTATTGTTTTGGCAGGTTCTCGGTCCGTTTATTGCTTCGCTGAAACGGTTCGCCCCATCGCGGCTCACCCCGCGACCATTCCCCCACGTTGGAGCACGCAGCATGGATTCGTCTGTCTTCACCCCTTCCGCGGCGCACGCCGCTGCCCAGTCCGCAGGCCGCCTGCGCATCGACGGGGCGCGCCTATGGCGTTCGCTGATGGACCTGGCCCGCATCGGTGCCACGCCCAAGGGCGGTGTGCGCCGCATCGCGCTGACCGACGAGGACCGCGCCGGCCGCGACCAGGTGGCGCACTGGTGCCGCGAGGCCGGCCTGGACGTGCGCGTGGACGAGGTCGGCAACATGTTCGCGCGCCGCGCCGGTACGGATCCGCAGGCCCGCGCGGTGGCCACGGGCAGCCACATCGACACCCAGCCCTCGGGCGGCAAGTTCGACGGCAACTTCGGCGTGCTGGCCGGCCTGGAGGTCATGCGCACGCTGAACGACCATGGCGTCGCCACGCGCGCACCGCTGGAGGTGGTGGTGTGGACCAACGAGGAGGGCACGCGCTTCACGCCGGTCATGATGGGTTCCGGTGCGTTCGCTGGCGTGTTCCTGCCCGATTTCGTGCGCGCGCAGGTGGATGGGGCGGGGCTGTCGGTCGGCGACGAGTTGCGCCGCATCGGCTACCTGGGCCTGCAGCCCTGCGGCGAGGTGCCGGGCGGCGGCTACGCGGCCTATTTCGAGGCCCACATCGAACAGGGCCCCGTGCTCGAGGACGCCGGCCTGCCGATCGGCGTCGTCAGCGGCGCACTGGGCCAGCGCTGGTTCGACGTGACCGTGACCGGCATGGACGCGCACGCCGGCCCCACGCCGATGGCCTTGCGGCGCGACGCCATGCTGGGCGCGGCGCGGATGGTCGAGGCCGTGAACCGCATCGCCCTGGCCGAGGCGCCGCACGGGCGCGGCACGGTGGGCCACCTGCAGGTGCTGCCCAACTCACGCAACGTGATCCCGGGCGAGGTGCGCTTCTCGGTCGACCTGCGCAACCTCACGGACGAGGGGCTGGACCGCATGGAGGCCGCGCTGCGCACGGAACTGGTGCGCATCGCCGGCGACACCCGCGTCGCGGTGGACCTGCGCCAGGTGGTGCAGTTCGACGCCTGCCATTTCGATGCGGCCTGCGTGGCCAGCGTGCGCGGTGCGGCCGAGCAGTTGGGCCTGCCGCACATGGACGTGGTCAGCGGCGCCGGGCACGACGCCGTCTACGTGGCGCAGGTCGCGCCCACCGGCATGGTCTTCGTGCCCTGCAAGGACGGCATCAGCCACAACGAGATCGAGGACGCACTGCCCGAGCACATCGAGGCTGGCGCAAATGTGCTGCTGCTGGCGATGCTGGAGCGAGCGGGCTTGTAGTTTTCTGCTGAAGCCGTGTTGATGCCTCGGGCATCAGGCGCTTGAGCGGGACTTGGTCGGAATCACGGGTCAGTCAAGGCTCACTGGTAGCCCATGGCGGCTGCCAGTTTCTGCACACCAGCCGCAAACACCTGCAGACTGCGCGAGCTGTTGCTGATGGGGTTCAAGTGCCGGGCCATGGCGCGAGCGCCGCTGCTCTTCTGAAAGGTTGGCGCCAGACGCTTCACTTCCACTGAGGGCTTTTGCCAGCTGTCGGGGTCCGCGAAACGCTTGCGGAGGGCGGGCGTGTCCGCCTTGGGCTGCTCAAAGGCCATCGCCAGTGCAGCGAGATCGCCGAGGTACCAGCTCTCCAGTTCCTGGCACACCAGGCGTATCAAGGTCTCCGGCCGGTCCCCTTGCACGCACAAGGTCTGCAGCCTGGTTTTCAGGTCGATGCAGTCGGCGTTGTCGTTGTCGCGCACGATGACGAAGCGGTCACCAGGGATGCGCCAGGCGGCCAGCTTACGCGGGATGCTGCGGTCCAGGTCGCTCTTGCCTTCGTGCGGAACGCACAGGAAATGCCGGCCGTCAATCCAGCCCGGGAACAGGCGCGGCAGCCAATCGTCCAGCAACACGCGCATCGATGGTTCTTCGAGCAGGAAGACGATACGACCCTGCATCAGCTCACATCCTTGTTCAGCCCTTCGAACAGGCCTTGCTTCCACAAGTAGCCCGGCAGATCTCCTGCTTCGAACAAGGCGCGCAGGTTGTCGGACGCGCAGGCGCGCGTGGCCGTTGTGAAGCCCTGGGCCTTGCGCAGGCAATAAATTTCCTCCAGGGTCAGCGCATTCAGGAAGTCGGGGGAATGCGTGGAGATGAAGACTTGGCCGCCGCGTTCTGCGTAGTCGCGGAATTCCTCGGCCAGCTCGGGCAGCAGTTCCGGATAGAGCTGGTTCTCAGGCTCTTCCACGGCCAGCAGCGGGTAGGGCTGGGGGTCGTTGAGCAGCACGAGGTAGGCAAACATCTTGATCGTGCCATCGGACACATGGCGGGCGATGAAGGGGTCGGTGAAACTGCCGTCCTTAAACCGCAGCACGAGCCTGCCATCTTCTGTCTGCCGGGGCTCCACCACGGAGATGCCGGGCACGCGCCGCTGCATCGCCCCCAACACGCGGTCGAAGCGGTCGCGATGGTGTTCGAACAGGTAGTTGGCCACCAGCGGTAGGTTGTCGCCGCGGGTGGAGAGGTGTTCGGCAAAGCCGTCCTCCTGGCTTGGGCGCGCCTCGGAGACGTGGAAGTCGGAGATGTGCCAGTTCTCGATCATGAGACGAAAGGCGCTGGCGGCCTTGAAGCGCTCAAACTGCCCCAGGCCTTTGATGGCGAGGATGTCCGGCGAGTCGAGCTCCTGCTCCTCACGGGCCAGCTCTTCGTCGGGCTTGGAGAAGTCTTCCTCGTTCGTGATGGCGTAGCCTTTGCCAGCTGAAAAGTCCAGGAAGCGGAATGGGGCTCCATAGGCGCCGCGCTTGTACCGCAGGACCTCGCGCTCGACCAGAGGTTTGCCGTCCTTGCCTGGAGCAATCTTGAGGAGGTAGGTCACCAGCCGCTCCCGCCCGGTGATCTCCAGGCGAAACTGCAGCGTGAACTCAATGGGCTCCTGCGCAAAGCCTCTGCTGGCCACCTCGCGGTAGCCGCCACGCTTGGCGAGGGCCTTGCCGACGTTCATCGACAGCGCATCCTTCAAAAAGGAGAAGACGTCGAACAACGTGGATTTTCCAGTCCCATTCGCGC
>CAJYRH010000027.1 GCA_913776795.1 uncultured Pseudorhodoferax sp.
CAGGTCGGGGTGGTCTGCAGCAATCATGCGGCGCAATCCCGCGAGTTCAGGGCCGCGGGCGGGGCGAAGTCGAGGTGCTGCATCCGCACGATTCTAGAAAAGCTGCGTTTCAGCTTGCTGCGGCGCCGTCACGCGGCCTGTCGCGCCGAACCGGCTCCCAAGCCAGTGTTCGGAAGTTCGAGGAGCAGGCCGCGCGTGTGCAGCCACGGGACCGTCTTGTCCGGACCCGAGTGAGCACCCTGGGGGGGGCAACCCGGCCTTCCCTGCGCAGTGAGACGTCCAACCGGGTTGCGCGTTCAGGCTAGCGGTCCGTTTCTGCAGCCAGGGGTGCCACGCGGCGGATCCATGCATGGATCTCGTGCGGCGCCAGCACTGCTGGATCGATTGGCCGGAACGGCCTGCGCATGAACGCTGCGATTAGCGCCGGATCGACCCGCTCGATCACCAGGACACGGTCTGGATCGAAGAATGCGTCGTCGCGTGCCGAGACCCGGTTGGTGACGATCTTCTTCTGCAGAAACAATGCCTCCATGCTCCGCAGTGTCGGTCCCGCCTGGTGCTCCTGAACGATCTCGACCAGGCAGGCCGCATGTTGGCAGGCATGCAGGTTGTCCGCGTAAGAAATCCATTGGTCCTGCAGCAGCGCCTGGTGGTGCGGCGCATAGTGCCTGCCTTTGTCGGCAACCACATGGAAGCGGCAGTCCATTCCCAGCTGTTCGATGGCCGCCCGCAGTGCCAGCAGTTGGCCGAGCCGCCCCTTGTCGACACCGGAGAAGTAAAAGTCATGCCGGATGTCTGCATGGAGCGAGGCCTGCACATGCCGGTAAGGCTGGGGTACGAGCTGCAGCCCGTACGTCTGCGCATCGTCCTGGTCGAAGGTGTGAACGCGATCGACCAACTGAAGCAGTTTGGACAGCTGGCGCCGGCTCTGGGACAGATCGTGCCTGATCCGGGCGACCGGATTCCAGAGAAAGACATGCAGTGCGCGCGCGCGAACGTACTTGGCGACACTGCCGATGTTGTGGAGGTTCTCCATGGCGAAGAACAGCACCACATCGGTCGGTGCGATGGCGCGCAGTCGGCTGCGCGTCGTGGCGTCCGGGTACAAGCCAAACCTGGCACGCCGGGCAGTCGCCTCCAAGCCGCGTCCGATGCGCCCCAACACACCAGGCGGCATCTCGGGATATGCGATCAGGGCCGTCGCCGTGTCGCGGTAGCCGTCGAACACGAACGAGGCCAACTCGGAGGCCGCGTTGTAGATGATGTGGCGCGAAGGTGCGGCCGGTGCGGTCGACGCCGCACCACCCTCCCGCCGACGGAGCCCGCGCCATTCACCGAGCACGGGTGGCGCCGGCACTCAGCGCATCTTTGCCAGACGGTCCTTGGCGGCGGTCGCGGCTTCGGATTGCGGATAGACCTTGATCAGGTCCTCGAGCGTCTTGCGCGCGCCGCGCACTTCCTTCATCTCCAGCTGGCAGTTGGCGATCGACAGCGCCGCTTCAGGTGCACGGGGGTGGTTCGCATCCACCGTGATCATGTTCCTGAAATTGCCGATGGCCGCCTGGTAATCGCGCGTGGCGTATTGCGCATTGCCCAGCCAGAACAACACGACAGCACGGTAGCCGCTCTGCGGATAGCGCTTCAAGAATTCGGTGAAGGCGTTGCCGGCAGCTGCGAAATCGCCCTTGCGGAACACCGCCAACGCCGCGTCATAGTCACGCGTTTCTGCAGGGTCGGCCAGGAATTCTCGGCCGTCCACCGTCACCTTGGACGGTTCGAACTTGCGCAGGCGCTCTTCGACCCCTTGCGCGATGTCCTTCTGGCGGCGCTGCATCTCGGCGACGTCGCGGGCCAGCTGTTCCTCCTGCCCACGCGACTTGGCCAGGTCGGAGCGAAGGGCATCGATCTGGGTCTGCAGGTCGAGCAGGCTGCGCCGCATCTGGGTGTTCTCGTCGTTCACCCGGCGCAGCTCGTCGCTCGACTTCTGCTGCGCTGCCTGCAACGCATCGTGCCGCTGGCGCAATTCCAGAATCGCGCGGCGTGCCTCGTCGTCGCCGAACAGCGCGTGTGCCGGCATGCTGGACAGCAACGCCACGCCAACGCACGTCGCCGCGACCGCACGCGCACCGGCCTGCATCACTGCTGTGGTGCGCATGCGCTTCAACGGTAGGTGATCTCGGCGCGGCGGTTCTTGGCGTAGGCCGCCTCGTCGGCACCCTGGACCGCCGGCTTTTCCTTGCCGAAGCTCACGGCTTCGACCTGGTTGTCGGCCACGCCCAGCAGGACGAGCGAACGGTGCACGGCCTCGGCACGCTTCTGGCCAAGCGCGAGGTTGTACTCGCGGCCACCCCGATCGTCCGTATGGCCTTCCACGACGCTCCTGCGGTTGCGGTCGGCACGCAGGAAGCGGGCGTTGTTCTCGACGGTGGCCTGCTCGTTGGCTTCGATGCTGTAGCTGTCATAGCCGAAGTACACCGTGCGAGCACCCGCCGGCCCGGCCGCCAGGTCGTTGGACCTGTTCAGGTCGACCGGCGCCACGCTGCTCTGGCCCACGTTGCCGGCGCCAGCACCTTGCGAACCGATGGTCGAGGCCGAGGTACCCGCCTTGTCCTGCACGGGAACATCGTCGAGCTTCACGGGCGAACTGCAACCCGCCAGAGCGGCGGCGACGATCGCGGTCAATACGAACTGCTTCATTTCACACTCCCCTTTTCGACAAAAAAAACGGTACTCAAGCCTTCAGGAACGGGCCCCAGTCGGGCTCGCGGATGTCGCCCGCCTGGCCGGCCAGGCGGGCCTTGATCTTGCCATCCAGCGTGGTCGTCATGAGCGCCTCGCGCCCGTTCTGCACGGTGGCGTACACCAGCAGCTTGCTGTTGGGCGCAAAACTGGGGCGCTCGTCGGAAGACGTGTCGGTGATGCCCGCAACGGTAGAGCTGGCCAGCTCCATGACCTGCAGCCGGAACGCGCCCCCGATGCGCGAGACATAGGCCAGCCAGCGCCCATCGGGGCTCAGCGCAGGCGAGATGTTGTAGCTGCCGTTGAAGGTCACGCGTTCGGCGCCGCCGCCGGAGGCCGGCATGCGGTAAATCTGAGGCGCGCCGCCGCGGTCGCTGACGAAGTACAGGCTCTTGCCATCCGGCGAGAAGGCCGGTTCGGTGTCGATGCTGTTGGATTGGGTGAGGCGGCGTGGCTCGCCGCCGTTGATGTCGATCGCGTAGAGCTGCGAGCCGCCGTCGCGCGTCAGCGTTGCGGCCAGCGTGCGGCCATCCGGCGCCCAGGCCGGTGCGCTGTTGGAGCCACGGAAGTTGGCCACCAGCCGGCGCCGGCCACTGGCCACGTCGTGCACGTAGATCACGGGTTTGCGCGACTCGAACGACACGTACGCCAGTTGCTGGCCGGTCGGCGACCAGGCCGGCGAGATGATGGACTCGGGACTGGCCAGAGCCGTCTGGCTGTTCTCGCCGTCGGCGTCGGCGACCCACAGAGTGTGGCGCTGGCCGGCCCGCGTCACGTAGGCGATGCGCGTGGAGAACACACCGCGCTCGCCGGTCAGCTTCTCGTAGACATAGTCGGCAATGCGGTGGGCCGACAGCCGCAGGTCGGCCTGCACAACGCTGTAGCTCTGGCCGCCCAGGTCCTGGCCACGCACCACGTCCCACAGGCGGAAACGCACGTCGAAACGGCCATCTGCCAGCCGCGTCACGCTGCCGGTCAGCAAGGAATCGGCAGCACGCTGGCGCCATTGCGCCATGTCGGGCCGAGAGGCCTCATCGAGCGACGCACCCGAAACGTCGACGCCACGAAACTGTCCGCTGCGCTCAAGGTCGGCCTGCACGATGGCGGCGATTTTCTGGGGAGACTGGTCGTCACCTCGGAACGTGGCGACCGCGATGGGCAATTGCGTCAGTCCGACGCCAGTGACTTCGACTCGGAATTGGGCCCAGGCGGGCAAAGCGCCTGCGAACGCCAAGCCTGCAATGCAGCTACGGCGTCGGGAAGAGAACTCGAATGGCATGGAGGAAATGTAGTGAACGCGAGCCACTCGGGTCAGATCAACCCCAGTAAGTTCCCGCTCAAGGTTTCAAAATGTGAGCATGATTGACGGCTTGGTCGAATCGCGATGTCGGCCGCCGCAGCCTTCACACGCGCGTGATTGACTACAGCGTCGTTGCAACAACGATGGATCATGTGCAGCCCGCAAGCCGATCCCTGGCTGACACGATGATCAAGATTTGAAGAGCATTGGGCCGAAACAACGGTCGCCATCTCGCCGAGCGCAGTGAGGATAGCAGACGAAGGCCAACGCTCTGCGGAGACGCCGCTTGCCGCGCGCCGCTGATAATGCGGCCCCCTCAGCCACGGCAAACATGAGAAGGGCCGACCGTGGCCAAACTGTCGTGCACTGCCTAATTTCACTCATGCCTTGCCATTGAATACTCTGTCACCTGCTGCGTTCCCATCGGACGTGATAGCCGCTGCCCATCCATGCTCAGCGACATAGCATGAGCAAATCGCACATGGTCTCTCCAAAGGCGTCCATTGGCCAGCGCCTGCGCCGTGTCTGGCCCTACTTCCGTGCGGCCCGCGCCGGCTGGGTGCTTCTCGTTCTGGCCACGGCAGTCGTCGCGGCGACCGAACCCATGATCCCCGCGTTGCTCAAGCCGCTGCTGGACCGTGGATTCCAGCGCGACAGCCTGCCGCTGTGGGCCATCCCGGTCGCGCTGCTGGGGCTGTTCGGCCTGCGCGGCCTGGCAGCCTTCACGGCCAACTATGCGCTCGGGCGCATCGCGAACCAGGGCCTGTTGCAGTTGCGCCGCGAGCTTTTCGCCAAAATCCTCTCCGGCGACCTGCGGCTGTTCCGCGACCAATCTGCCAGTTCGCTGGCCAACACCGTGGTCTACGAGGTGCAGACCGGTTCGCAGGTGCTGGTCGGCGCCATCATGGCCTTTTCGCGCGACAGCCTCACTCTGGTGGCACTGGTCGGCTACCTGCTCTACCTGAACTGGAAGCTGACGCTGATCGTGGCGCTGCTGATCCCCGCCGTGGCCTGGGTCATGGGCGTGCTGTCGCGCCGGCTCTACAAGCTCACGCGGGCCAGCCAGAGCTCCACCGACGCGCTGGCCTACGTGGTCGAAGAGAACGTGCTAGCGCACCGCGACGTACGGTTGCAGGCCGCCCAGGCCCTGCAGCAGCAGCGCTTCGACGAGCTCAGCCAGCGGCTGCGCCAGTTGTC
Source organism: uncultured Pseudorhodoferax sp. (assembly GCA_913776795.1). The sequence goes on from CAJYRH010000027.1 coordinate 5,237, forward strand.
GATGAAGTCCATCGTGGCGTCCTCCACCATGTCGCCGCTGACGCAGATGCTGGTGGCGGTGGCGATGTCCGCCGTGATCGCCATCGCCCTGGCGCAAAGCGCCGACGGTGGCACCTCGGTTGGGAGCTTCGTGGCCTTCATCACCGCCATGCTGCTGCTGGTCTCGCCCATCAAGCACCTGTCCGAAGTGGCCAACCCGATCACGCGCGGTCTGGCCGCGATCGAGCGCGCCCTGGAACTCATGCAGAGCACCGAGGACGAGCGGGGCGGCAGCTTCAGCATGCCACGCGCGCGAGGGGAGATCGCACTGCAGGGCGTGACCGTTCGGTTCGACGGGGCCGGCCAGCCGGCCCTGGACGCGCTGGACCTGCGGGTCGCAGCCGGCGAAACCGTCGCCCTGGTCGGCGCTTCCGGCGCCGGCAAGACCACCCTGGTCAACCTGCTGCCGCGTTTCCTGGAGCCCACGGATGGCCATGTGGCGCTGGACGGCCATGCGGTGCAGGAGTGGGACATCGCTGCGCTGCGCCGCCAGTTCGCGGTCGTCAGCCAGCACGTGGTCATGCTGAACGACAGCGTGGCAGCCAATGTGGCACTCGGGCAGCCGCTGGACCGCGCCAGGCTGGCGCAGTGCTTGGCCGACGCCAATCTGGACCAGCTCGTCG
>CAJYRH010000028.1 GCA_913776795.1 uncultured Pseudorhodoferax sp.
ACCACTTCAAGCGGATCAACGACAGCTACGGCCATGACCGCGGCGACGATGCGCTGCGCCTGTTCGCGCAGATGCTGCGCGAGACGCGCCGCACCGGCGACCTGGCCGGCAGGCTCGGCGGCGAGGAGTTCTGCGTGGTGCTGCCCTCCAGCCAGCGCCACACGGCCAGTGGCTTCGACCACCGCCTGCGCGCGCGGTTGCAGCGGCGCAGCGAGGAGGAACTGGGCTTCGCGCTGTCGTACAGCGCCGGAGTGGCGGCCATGACCGACGGCGACGCCACGCTGGCCGGCCTGCTGGCGCGGGCCGACGCCGCGCTGTACGCGGCCAAGCACGGCGGCCGCGGCCGCATGCTGATGGGCAACAGCGGGGCCGGACACACGGTGGTCTGATCCACGGACCAGCGCATCGGCGTGCGACGGGGCGCTGTTAGCATCCTGCGATGCTCGAACAGCTCTCCCCCTTCCTGATCCACTGGGCCATCACGGCCCTGTCGCTGTGGGTCGCCAGCCACATCTTCCGCGGCATGAAGTTCGACAGCACCGGTGCGCTGGTCGTGTCCGCGCTGCTGCTGGGCTTTGCCAACGCCATCGTCAAGCCATTGCTGATCGTGCTGACGCTGCCGCTCACGCTGTTGACCTTCGGGTTCTTCCTGCTCGTCATCAATGCGCTCGTGATCCTGCTGGTGGCGGCGCTGGTCAAGGGCTTTCGCATCTCGGGCTTCTGGACCGCCGTGTTCGCCAGCCTGTTCGTGTCGGTGCTGAGCATCGTGATCGGCTCGTTCGTCGGCGGCAGCGATCCGGCCCAGCAGATCCAGATGCCACAGGGAACCGGCAACTGGCTCTAGGCCAGGGGGAGATCAGCGCGCAGCCGCCATCGGCGCGCTGCGCAACACCTCGGCCAGGCCGTCCTTCCACCACCTGGCCTGGCCGGTCGTGCCATGCCCGCTGGTCTGCGCGCTGGCCGGGATCAGCAGGATGCGGCCGTTCTTCACGCGGCGCATGCCCTGCTCCAGCAGGCCCAGCTCGGGCAGGTTGCGCTCGTCGTCCGCCGCGTTGATGGCCAGCACGGTGGCCTCGATGCGCTCGAGCTGGCCCGACGCGTCGTAGTCGCGCGAAGCGTTCCACTGGTAGATGTGGTCGTTGGCATCGCCGACCACGGGGGCGGCCAGCAGCCGGTCCACCAGCGCGTCGGCCTGCGCGCGCGTGGGTGCATCGTGCTGCAGCTTCTGCGTGCCACCGCTGGTCGCCAGGCCGAACTGGGCCAGCGCGAAACCCAGGCCGGCAGGCTGCTGCGTGTAGTTGCCGTTCGCCCACCCCGGATCGCGCTGGATCGATTCGATCAGCAGCCGCCGCATCATCCAGTTGCGTCCCGACATGGCCGCCGGTACCGAGGCCATGGGCACGGCGATGTCCATGTAGCCCGGGTACTTCTGTGCCCACATCCACACCTGCATGCCGCCCATGGAGTTGCCGATCACCATGCGCACGTGCGCCAGGCCCAGGTGCTCGCGCACCAGACGGTATTGCGCCTGCACCATGTCGTCGTAGTTGTATTGGGGGAATGCCATGCGCAGACCGTCGGACGGCTTGCTGGACGCGCCGGCCCCGATCGCGTCGGGCAGGATGATGTAGTACCTGCGCGCGTCCAGCGGCTGCCCGGGGCCGAAGAGTTCGCCCGCGAAGGCCGGCGTCAGCATCCGGTCGCCCGAACCGGCCGTGCCGTGCAGCACGACCACCGGTTCGCCCCGGGGATCGCCCAACGTGGTGTAGCCGATGCGCAGCTGCGGGAGCACCTCGCCGGTGTGGAAGCGAAAGTCGCTGACCACCCATTCCTTTTTCTGTGGCGCCGGGAAGTCGGCCGCCGATGCCGCGCCGGCCAGGCCCGTCAGGCCGATGGGCAGCGCGAGCGCCGCTGCTAGAAAGGGAATGCGCATGCCGTGTCTCCTGGTTTCGCGGGTTCAGTCTGCCAGGGACTTCATTGCCGCGTACAGATCGGACTTGCCCTCGAAGCCGATGCCCGGCAGCTCCGGCATCGTCATGTGCCCAGCCTCCACGCGCACGCCATCCGGGAAGCCGCCATAGGGCTGGAACAGGTCGGGGTAGGACTCGTTGCCGCCCAGGCCCAGGCCGGCTGCGATGTTCAGCGACATCTGGTGCCCGCCGTGCGGGATGCAGCGGCGCCACGACCAGCCGTAGGCCTTGAGCATCTCCAGCGTGCGCAGATACTCCACCAGGCCGTAGCTCAGCGCGCAGTCGAACTGCAGCCAGTCGCGGTCCGAGCGCATGCCGCCGTAGCGGATCAGGTTGCGCGCGTCCTGCATGGAGAACAGGTTCTCGCCCGTGGCCATGGGGCCTTCGTAGTGCTCGGCCAGGCGCGCCTGCAATTCATAGTCCAGCGGGTCGCCCGCCTCCTCGTACCAGAACAGCGGGTACTGGCGCAGCGCCTTCGCGTAGTCGATGGCCGTCTCCAGGTCGAAGCGGCCGTTGGCGTCCACCGCCAGTTGGCAACCGGGCGGCAGCATTTTGAGCACGGCCTCGATGCGCGCGCAGTCCTCGGCCAGCGGCGCGCCGCCGATCTTCATCTTGACGACGGTGTAGCCGCGGTCCAGGTAGCCCTGCATCTCGGCCTTCAGGCCTTCCAGGCCCTTGCCCGGGTGGTAGTAGCCACCGGCGGCGTAGACAAAGACGCGCGGGTCGGCCTGCGTGCCCTGGCGCTCGGCCAGCAGCCGGAACAGAGGTTTGTTCTCGATCTTGGCGACCGCGTCCCATACCGCCATGTCGATCGTGCCCATGGCGACCGAGCGCTCGCCATGGCCGCCCGGCTTCTCGTTCCTGAACATCGCAGCCCAGACCTTGTGGGCGTCGAGGTTGTCGCGCGCGTCGTCGCGCAGGCTGTCGGGCGCGGCCTCCAGGATGCGTGGCGCGAAGCGCTCGCGGATCAGCCCGCCCTGCCCGTAGCGGCCGTTGGAGTTGAAGCCGTAGCCGACCACGGGCCTGCCGTCGCGGATGACGTCGGTGACGACGGCCACGAGGCTCAGTGTCATCCTGGAGAAGTCGATGAAGGCGTTGGCGATGGGCGAGGCGATCGGGGCGGTGCGTTCGAGGATGTTGACGATGCGCATGGCGGATGTCCTGTTGAGATGCAGCGATCCTAAGCAGGCGCCAGAAATCTCTGAAGTGGTATGTTTTCTCTCGTGGAGTTCCATTCAGAGATGCCATGCACCCCTTCGACCCGACCTCCCTGCGCCTGTTCGTCGCCGTCTGCGAGGAGCGCAACATCGCACTGGCCGCGCAGCGAGAAGCCATCGTGCCATCTGCCGTCAGCAAGCGCATCGCACAGATGGAGGCCCAGGCCGGCACGCCGCTGCTGGCGCGCGGTCGCCGCGGCGTGGCCTTGACGCCGGCCGGCGAGACGCTGTGGCGCTACGCCCGCGAGGCGCTGCAGCTGCTCGATCGCATGCAGGCCGAGTTGACAGCCTACGCCGAAGGCGTGCAGGGCCAGGTGCGCGTGTTCGCGAGCATGTCGGCCCTGGCGCAGTTCCTTCCCGAGGACGTGGGGCGGTTCGCACGCGACTACGCCCAGGTGCGCGTGAGCATGGAGGAGCGCGAGATCTGGGAGGTCGTGCGCGGGGTGGAGGAGGGCCGCGCCGACATCGGCGTGTGCTGGGACGCGGTGGACCTGGGCCGGCTGCAGTGCTTCGCCTACCGCGAAGACCGGCTGGCCGTCGTGCTGCCCGCGGGCCATGCGCTGGCCGGCCGCAGGCGCCTGCGCTTTGCCGACACGCTGGACCACGAGCACGTGGACATCCTGGGCCGCAGCATCATGAAGACCACGCAGCAGCGCCAGGCGGCCATCGCCGGCAAGCCGCTGCGCACGCGCCTGCAGGTGGCCACGGTGGACGCGGCCTGCCGCATCGTCGCCGCGCAGCTGGCGCTGGCCATCGTGCCGCGCGAGGAGGCGCGGCTGTTCGAGCAGCCGCTGGGCCTGGCCGTGGTGCCGCTGGCCGACGACTGGGCCAGGCGGCGCTTCGTGCTGGCCGTGCGCGATGCCAACGCACTGGCGCCGGCGGCACGGCTGCTGCTGGACAGCCTGCGCGCGGGTGCGCGGGAAGGGGGGCGGGAGCGCCCCGTCGGCGTCAGCCCGGCTGGGCCTGGAGCGCCGGCAGCGGCTCTGGCTGCCCCAGGTCGCCGTGCAGCTCGGCGCGCGTGAGCGGCAGGCACTCGGGATGTTCCCGCGCGATGAAGGCGATCAGCCCTTCGCGCAGGAAGCAGCGCAGGTCCCAGGCCTTGCCGGAATCCGACGCGGTGCACAGCAGCCGCAGCTGCATGGTCTTCTCCGTGGTGTCGGTCACCTGCAGCTTGCACAGCCGCCTGTCCCAATCCGGCGATGCCTCGCACAGCCGTTGGGCCTCGGCCCGCAGCGGCTCCAGGGGGAGCCGGTAGTCTACCCACAGGAACACGGTGCCGATGATCTCCGAGCTGCTGCGCGTCCAGTTCTGGAACGGGTTCTCAATGAACCAGCGCAGCGGGATGATGAGCCGGCGCTGGTCCCAGATGGCCAGCACGACGTAGGTGCCGGTGATCGCCTCCACACGGCCCCACTCGCCCTGCACGATCAGCACGTCGTCGATGCGGATCGGCTGCGCCAGCGCCAGCTGCAGCCCGGCGATCAGGTTGCCGAACACCGGCTGCGCGGCCATGCCGACCACCAGGCCCACGACGCCGGCCGAGGCCAGCAGGCTGGCGCCGAACTGGCGCGCGCCGGGAATGGTCATCAGCATCAGCGCGACGCCGGCCAGGCCGACCAGCACCATCACCGTGCGCGACAGCACCTTGGCCTGGGTGTGGATGCGGCGCGCGTTGAGGTTGTCGACGACGTTCAGCGGGTACTGGTCCGTCACCCCCTGGCCCACGCCGGCCACGGCACGCAGCCCCACCCAGGTCAGGCAGGCCAGCAGCAACAGGCTGTTGGCCTGGCGGATGTTGTCGATCATGGGAACGGTGTCGGGTGCGCCCTGCCACACCACCTGCAGCGCGAGGAACATCAGCCACCAGCGCGCCGCCGGCCGCACGAAGCGCACCACGGTCGAGGCCACCGGCATGCCGCGCGTGACGCGCGTGAGCACCAGCGTGCCGGCACGGTGTGCGATCCAGGCCAGCACGACGGCGATGGCCGCGGCCACGGCAAGGCCCAGCACCGAGGAATCGGCCCAGACGATGAAAGCGTTCCATTGACTCTGCATACGCGCGGCATCCTAGCGATGCAAGCAAAGAGCTTTCGCGCGGCGAGAAATAGCGCGGCCAGTCGGCCGCGCGCAGCCCCTGTCAGGGCAGGCGGGGCCTGACCAACGCCGCCGCCCGCTTGGCGTTGGTGCGCGCCTGCTCCACGTCGGCATCGCGGGCCAGCAGCACGCCCATGCGGCGCTTGACGAAACTTTCGGGCTTGCCGAACAGGCGGATCTCGGTGCCCGGCACGCGCAGGGCCTCGTTCACGCCGTCGAACACGATGCCCTGGGCATCGACGCCCCCGTAGACCACGGCACTGGCGCCCGGCGTGTTGAGGCTGGTGTCCACCGGCAGGCCCAGGATGGCGCGCGCGTGCAGTTCGAACTCGTTCTGCCACTGCGTGACCATCGTCACCATGCCGGTGTCGTGCGGGCGCGGGCTCACCTCGCTGAACCAGACCTGCTCGCCCTTGACGAACAGCTCCACGCCGAACAGGCCCAGGCCCGCGGGCTGGCCATCCAGGCCGCGGCCCAGGTCGTCGGTGACGGCCTTGGCGATGGCGCGGGCCTTCTCGAGCGCAGCCGGATGCATGGGGTGCGGCTGCCAGCTTTCCACATAGTCGCCGCTGACCTGCACATGGCCGATGGGGTCGCAGAAATGCGTCTGCACGCTGCCGTCGACGCCGCGGGCGCGCACCGTCAGCAGGGTGATCTCGTAGTCGAAGTCGATGAAGCCCTCGACGATCACGCGGCCATGGCTCACGCGGCCGCCGGCCATGGCGTGGTCCCAGGCCTTGCGCACGTCGGCCGGCCCGTCGATCTTGCTCTGGCCCTTGCCCGAGCTGCTCATGACGGGCTTGACGACGCAGGGGTATCCGATGCCGTCGTCGATGGCCGCCTGCAGTTCCACCAGGGAATCGCAGAACTTGTAGGGGCTGGTTGGCAGGCCCAGCGTCTCGGCTGCCAGGCGGCGGATGCCTTCGCGGTCCATGGTCAGCCGCGCAGCGCGCGCCGTGGGCACCACGCGCACCGTGCCGGCTGCCTCGAGTTCGGCCAGCGCGGGCGTGGCGATGGCTTCGATCTCGGGCACCACCCAGTCGGGCTGTTCCTTCTCGATCAGCGCCTTGAGCTGCGCCGGATCGCTCATCGCGATGGTGTGGGCCCGGTGCGCCACTTGCTGGCCCGGCGCGTGGTCGTAGCGGTCCACCGCGATGGTCTCCACGCCCAGCCGCTGCAGCGCGATCAGCACCTCCTTGCCGAGTTCGCCGGAGCCCAGCAGCATGACGCGCGTGGCGTGGGGGGACAAAGGGGTGCCGAGGGTGGTCATGGTGTGTGCGCCGCAGGACTGGAGGAAGCGCGGGATTATCAGTCGAGCTTGGCGCCCGAAGCCTTCACCGCGGCGGCCCAGCGCGGCGTCTCGGCCGCCAGGAACCTGCCGAAGTCCGCGCTGCCCAGGTAGGCCGGGTCGGCGCCCTGGGCCACCATGCGGCTCCTGACCTCGGGGTTGTTCAGCACCTGGCCGAAGGCGTCGCTGAGCTTGGCCGTGACATCGGCCGGCAGCCCGGCCGGCGCCAGGAAGCCGTAGAAGCCCACCACCTCGAAGCCCTTGAAACCCGACTCGATCACCGTGGGCACATCGGGCAGCGCCGGGTTGCGCTCGCGGCTCGTCACGGCCAGCGCGCGCACCTTGCCCTGCTTGGCGTAGGCCGCGGCCTGCGGAATGGATTCGGCCATGAACTGCACCTGCCCGGCCATGAGGTCGGTGAAGGCCGGCGCGCTGCCGCGGTAGGGGATGTGGACCATGAACAGGCCGGCCGCGTTCTTGAACATCTCGGGCACCAGATGGCTGATGCCGCCGTTGCCGGCCGAGCCGTAGTTGACCTGGCCCGGCCTGGCCTTGGCGTAGTCGCTGAACTCCTTGAGGGTCTTGACCGGCAGCTGCGGCGTGACCAGCAGCGCCAGCGGCTGCATGGCCGTGCGCGCGATGGGCGTGAAGTCCTTGAGGGTGGCGTAGGGTAGGCGGCTGTACAGCGCGGGGTTGATCACCATCACCCCGGTGTTGGCCAGCATCAACGTGTAGCCGTCGGGCGCGGCCTTCATGACGTCCTGGGCGCCCACGGTGCCGCCGGCGCCGGATTTGTAGTCGACGACGATGGGCTGGCCCAGCACCGCCTGCAGCTTGTCGGCCAAGAGGCGCGCATGCTGGTCCAGCGGGCCGCCGGCAGGAAAGCCGATGACGATGCGGATGGGCTTCTCAGGGAAGGCGGCCTGGGCCAGCGGGGCCAGCGCCAGCAGCGCGCAGGCGGCCAGTCGCCGCAGGGTCTTGGGCATCGTTCGTCTCCTCTCGTGGTGCGAAGCGGCGATCATAGGACCGCCCTGCCCCGCCCCCGGACGCAGCATGGCGGATCCAGGCTGCGCCGGACGCCGGGCGGAAGGAGCACGGGCCCGCCGGGCACAGCGGTTGCTATCCTGCCGCGTCCACCCCGCCACGGCCATGCGATGACCCACACCCCGCCACCACCAGTCCCTTTGCTGATCCTGCGCCATGCCGATGTGCTGGTGACGATGGACGATGCGCGCCGTGAGATCGAGGATGGCGCCGTCGTGGTGCAGGGGCCGGCGATCGCCTGGGTCGGCAACAGCGATGCGCTGCCCGCGCCCTATGCCCAGGCGCTGGCCGCGGGCCGGGCCGAGGCCATCGACCTGCATGGCCATGTGCTGATGCCGGGCCTCGTCAACACCCACCACCACATGGTCCAGAGCCTCACGCGTGCGGTGCCCGAAGCACAGGACGCCGAGCTGTTCGGCTGGCTCGGCAGCCTGTACCCGCTGTGGGCGCGCCTCACGCCCGAGATGGTCCACGTATCGACGAAGACGGCGATGGCCGAGCTGCTGCTGTCGGGCTGCACCACCACCAGCGACCACCTGTACCTGTATCCCAACGGCAGCCGTCTGGAGGACGCGATCGAGGCCGCAGCCGCCATGGGCATGCGGTTTCACGCCGCGCGCGGCAGCATGAGCGTGGGCAGCAGCGCCGGTGGCCTGCCGCCGGACGAGGTGGTCGAGCGCGAGGACGCGATCCTGGCCGACAGCCAGCGCCTGATCGAGCGCTGGCATGACCCGGCGCGCCACGCCATGCTGCGGATCGTGCTGGCGCCCTGCTCGCCGTTCTCGGTCTCGCGCGACCTCATGCGCGCCTCGGCCGAACTGGCGCGCGCCACCGGCGTCTCGCTGCACACCCACCTGGCCGAGAACGACAACGACATCGCCTATTCGCGCGAGAAGTTCAGCATGACGCCGGCCGAGTACGCCGAGGACCTGGGCTGGGTCGGCCGCGATGTCTGGCATGCGCACTGCGTCAAGCTGGACGAGGCCGGCATCCGCCTGTTCGGCCGCACCGGCACCGGAGTGGCGCACTGCCCCTGCAGCAACATGCGGCTGGCCTCGGGCATCGCGCCCGTGGGCGCCATGCGCCGCGCCGGCGTGCCAGTGGGCCTGGGCGTGGACGGCAGCGCCAGCAACGACGGCGGCCACATGCTGGGTGAGGCGCGCCAGGCCCTGCTGCTCGCGCGCGTGGGCTTCGGCCCGGCCGCGATGACGGCGCGCGAGGCGCTGGAGATCGCCACGCGCGGCGGCGCCCAGGTGCTGGGCCGCGACGACATCGGCGCGCTGGCGCCGGGCATGTCGGCCGACCTCGTGGCCTTCGACCTGCGCGGCGTGGGCCATGCAGGCGCCGGCCACGACCCGGTGGCGGCGCTGGTGTTCTGCCAGCCGGCCAACGCCGCGCTGTCGGTCATCAACGGCCGCGTGCGCGTGCGCCACGGGCACCTGGTGGACTGCGAGCTGGCACCGCTGCTGCAGCAGCACCGCGCCCTGGCCCGGCAGCTGCTCGAGGCGGCGCGGCACCCGCACACGGCCTAGTGGCCCGCGCGGCTATGCTGCGGGGCTTCGCAGCAGGAGACCCGCAATGAGCATCCGTGTCGGCATTGGCGGCTGGACCTTCGAGCCCTGGCGCAACAACTTCTTCCCGGCCGGCCTGCCGCACAGCCAGGAGCTGCACTTCGCGAGCCGCGCCGTCACGGCCATCGAGATCAACGGCACCTACTACAGCACGCAGTCGCCCAAGAGCTTCGCGCGCTGGCGCGACGAGACGCCCGACGGCTTCGTGTTCTCGGTCAAGGCCAACCGCTTCGCGACCAACCGGCGCGTGCTGGCCGATGCGGGCGAGTCCATCACGCGCTTCGTCGAGAGCGGGCTGTCCGAGCTCGGCAGGAAGCTCGGCCCCATCGTCTGGCAATTCGCGCCGACCAAGCAATTCGACCCGCACGACTTCGGCGCCTTCCTCGCCCTGCTGCCCAAGGCCGTGGACGGCCTGGCGCTGCGCCATGTGCTGGACGTGCGGCACGCCAGCTTCATGGTGCCCGCCTACCTCGCGCTGGCCCGCCGGTACGGCTGCGCGACGGTGTTCGCGGATTCGGACAAGTACCCGAGCTTCGCCGACGTGACCGGCGACTTCGTCTATGCCCGGCTGATGCAGAGCCAGGCCGACCGTGCGACCGGCTACGACGCCGAGCGGCTGGACCGCTGGGCCGATGTGGCGCGCGACTGGGCCAGGGGAGCCACACCCGCTGGCGCGCCGCTGGTGGAGCCCGCACCCTCCAGCACCGCGCCGCGCGACGTGTTCATGTTCTTCATCAACGGCGCGAAGGAGCGCGCGCCCGCGGCGGCGCAGGCGCTGATCGCCCGGCTCTGAGACGCACCGCATGCCGCCAGCACGCAAGCGCTCCGCCACCATCCGCGACGTGGCCCGGGCCGCGGAGGTCTCGACCGCCACCGTCTCCAAGTTCGTCAACGGCAGCCAGCGCTTCTCGGCCGATGTGGAGGCGCGCGTTACCAGGGCCGTGCAGGCGCTGGGCTAGTCGCTGAACCCGATGGCGCGCGGCATCACCACGGGGCAGAGCGGCAACATCGGCATCGTGATCCTGGACATCCGCAACCCGCACTTCACGAGCATGGTGAAGGGCGCGGCGCGCGGTGCCGCCGCTGCCGGGCTGAACCTCATCGTCGCCGACGCCGCGGAGAGCAAGGCGCCCGAACTCGCGGTGCTGCGCGCACTGGCGCGGCGCGTCGACGGCCTGATCGTCAGTGCGCGGCTGCCGCAGCCCGTGCTGCAGGCGCTGTTCGACACCGGCACGCCCGTGGTGTTCTACGGCGGCCCGCCGCCCGATCCGGCCTACCACAGCGTGTGCTGCGACAACTACCTGGCCGGCCGCATGCTGGGCCGGCACCTGCGCGACCGCGGCCACCGGCGCATCGGCTACCTGGGCTTTCCCACCGCGCCCTGGAGCGCCGAGCGCTGGCAGGGCGTGCAGGACGCCTTCGCGGGCGAAGAGGCGCACTTCACCGCGCACGAGGCCACCGCGCCCGTCGCGTCCGAGGGTGAGCGGCTGGCGTCGCTGGTGCTGCTGTCGGGCGAGCGGCCCGACGCCGTGGTCGCCTTCAACGACCTGCTGGCCCTGGGCCTGCTGGCGGAGGCCCGTGCGCTGGGCGTGCGCGTGCCCGGGCAGGTGGCGCTGGCCGGCTTCGACAACATCGACTACGGCCGCCTGGGCAGCCCCTCGCTGACCAGCGTGGACATGGCCAGCGAGGCCGTCGGCGAGACGGCGATGCAGCGCCTGGCCGAACTGATCCACGGCGCGCTGCCGCCGGCACAGCAGCACGCCCATGTGCTGGACTGCCGGCTCATCGTGCGTGAATCCACGACGCGCCTGCCCCCCGGGTAATCCCCAGGGTCGTCCGCCTTGACCCTGCAAATGTTATCGATCACTATCGCTGACGAGTTAACCGGTTAACTTTCGTTGCCGGTGCCTCCGCAAATAAACACCCGCACAAGCATCGCGCACTGGATGAATCGGCATTGCAACACGAAGTTAACCGGTTGACAGACGGCATGCCGGCTCCGGCGCGCCGGCGTGCC
>CAJYRH010000029.1 GCA_913776795.1 uncultured Pseudorhodoferax sp.
CGGGCGGCTCGATCCGCCAGCCTGCCGCTTTCTGCGGCGTCACAGGCATCAAGCCGACCTATGGCCGCGCCTCGCGCTACGGCATGGTCGCCTTCGCCTCGAGCCTGGACCAGGCCGGTCCGATGGCACGCAGCGCGGAGGACTGCGCGCTGCTGCTCTCAAGCATCTGCGGCCCTGACCTCGACCGTGATTCGACCTCGCTGGACCGCCCGGCCGAGGACTTCGGCCGCAGCCTGAACGACAGCCTGGACGGCCTGCGCATCGGCGTGCCCAAGGAGTTCTTCGGCGACGGCCTGGCGGCCGACGTGCGCGCCGCGCTGGATGCCGCGCTCAAGCAGTACGAACAGCTCGGCGCCCGCTTGGTCGAGATCTCGCTGCCACGCACCGAACTGGCCATCCCGGTCTACTACATCATCGCGCCGGCCGAGGCCAGCTCGAACCTCTCTCGCTTCGACGGCGTCAAGTTCGGCCACCGCGCCGCCCAGTACGGCGACCTGCTCGACATGTACAAGAAGACCCGCGCCGAAGGCTTCGGCGACGAGGTCAAGCGCCGCATCATGGTCGGCACCTATGTGCTGAGCCATGGCTACGACGACGCCTACTACCTCAAGGCACAGCAGATCCGCCGCATGATCGCCGACGACTTCCAGCAGGCTTTCGAGACCTGCGACGTGATCGCCGGCCCGGTGGCGCCCACCGTGGCCTGGAAGCTCGGCGACAAGTCCGACGACCCCGTGGCCAACTACCTGGCCGACATCTACACCCTGCCCGGCTCGTTGGCCGGCCTGCCCGGCATGAGCCTGCCGGCCGGCTTCGGCGAAGGCGACATGCCCGTGGGCCTGCAGCTGATCGGCAACTACTTCGGCGAGGCAAAGCTGCTCAACGCGGCCCACCGCTTCCAGCAGGCGACCGACTTCCACCTTCGCACGCCGGAGGGCTTCTGACCATGAGCGAGACCACCAACGCATTCGAGGCCGCACAGGCCGGCCGCCCCACGGGGCCGCTGGTGCAGGGCTACGAAGTCGTGATCGGCTTCGAGACCCACGCCCAGCTGTCCACCGCCAGCAAGATCTTTAGCCGCGCGTCCACCGCCTTCGGCGCCGCGCCCAACACCCAGGCCTGCGCCGTCGACCTGGCCCTGCCCGGCACGCTGCCGGTCATGAACAAGGGCGCGGTCGAGCGCGCCATCCGCCTCGGCCTGGCACTGGGCTCCACCATCGCGCCGCGCAGCATCTTCGCGCGCAAGAACTACTTCTATCCCGACCTGCCCAAGGGCTACCAGATCAGCCAGTACGAGATCCCGGTCGTGCAGGGCGGCACGGTCAGCTTCTACCTGGGCGACGAGCACAAGACCGTGCGCCTGGTGCGTGCCCACCTCGAGGAAGACGCCGGCAAGTCGCTGCACGAGGACTTCATCGGCCAATCGGGCATCGACCTGAACCGCGCCGGCACGCCGCTCCTGGAGATCGTGACCGAGCCCGACATCCGCTCGGCGGCCGAGGCCGTGGCCTATGCCCGCGAGCTGCACAAGATCGTCACCTGGATCGGCATCTGCGACGGCAACATGCAGGAAGGCAGCTTCCGCTGCGACGCCAACGTCTCGGTCCGCAAACCGGGCCAGCCGCTGGGCACGCGGCGCGAGATCAAGAACCTGAACAGCTTCAAGTTCATGCAGCAGGCCATCGATTTCGAGATCCGCTGGCAGATCGAGCAGATCGAGGACGGTCTGGCGATCCAGCAGGCCACCGTGCTGTTCGACCCCGACACGGGCGAGACACGCGCCATGCGCACCAAGGAAGACGCGGCCGACTACCGCTACTTCCCCGACCCCGATCTGCCGCCGCTCGTGATCGCGCCCGAATGGGTGGAGCAGGTGCGCAGCGAGATGCCCGAGCTGCCGCGCGCCATGGCCCAGCGCTTCGTCGCCGACTACGGCCTGCCGGCCTATGACGCCGCGCAGCTGACCGCCAGCAAGGCGACTTCGGCCTACTTCGAGCAGGCCGCGCAGGCCAGCGGCCAGGCCAAGCTGGCCAGCAACTGGGTCATGGGCGAGATCTCGCGCCGGCTCAACGCGGGCGAGCTGGCGATCGACGAGGCGCCGGTCTCGGCTTCGCAGCTGGCCGCGCTGCTGGGCCGCATCGCCGACAACACCATCTCCAACAACGCGGCGCGCCAGGTCTTCGACGCGCTGTGGACCGGCGAAGGCAGCGACGTGGACGCCGTGATCGAGGCCAAGGGCCTCAAGCAGATGAACGACGACGGCGCGCTCGAGAAGATCCTCGACGCCGTCATCGCCGCCAATCCCGACAACGTGGCGCAGTTCAAGGCCGGCAAGGACAAGGCCTTCAACGCGCTGGTCGGCCAGGCCATGAAGGCGAGCAAGGGCAAGGCCAATCCGGCGCAGGTCAACGCGCTGCTGCGCAAGAAGCTGGGAGGCTGACAGCGCCCGGGCCGCTCAGCGCGGCCGGCCGGGCAGCGTCTGCTCGGCCCAGAGCTGGCGCAGCCGTGCCAGCTCTTCGTCGTAGCGGTCGTTCACGCGCTTGCGCTCGGCCTCCTGTTCGGCGATCACGCCCTGCTGCGCTGCCACGCTGGCCCGGTGGTCGTCGAGCAGGCTGCGCAACTTGGGCGGCAGCTTCTCGGACGGGGTGTTGGGGTAGAACTCCAGCTCCCGGTCCAGCAGCTGGCGCTGCTTGTCGAGCGCCTGCATGCGCTGCCGGGCCAGTGCCAGCACGCCGTCCACGGAGGCCAGTGCATCGGCGCGTGCCCTGTCGTGCGCGGCCTGGTCGCGGTAGCGCGACAACATCGCGCGGCTGCGGCGCGTCTCCTCGTTGGCGCGGGCCTGCTCCTCGGCCGCCTTGCGCTCGCGCGCCTCGATCTGCGCGCGTTCGCTGGCCGTCAGCGAGGGGCCGACCTCGCGGCGCACCGTGCCGCTGGAGTTCAGCTCCTTTTGCGCGCGGTCGATGCATTCCTTGATCGGCCGGTCCGACGTGATGCGGCGCCCCTGCCCGTCCACACAGGTGTAGATGGCCTGCGCCTGCACCAGCACAGCCCAGCCGGCACCGAGCAGGCCAAGCCCCACGCCGGTGCGCCAACCCGTCACGAGCCGGCGCCTTCCTGCACGCCATAGCGCTGCCGGTAGGCGAGCACGCGGCCATGGTGCTCGGCCACTGCCGCCTGGCTGCCTGCGGCCAGGTACTGCAGCAGATCCTCCAGCCTGGCGATGGCGCAGACCTGCAATCCCAGCTGCCGGCGCACATACTGCACGGCGCTGTGCGGCACGTCGCGGCCGTCCTCGGTCGCCATCTCCTGGCGGTCCAGCGCGATGACCACGGCATGCGGCGTGGCGCCGGCAGCGCGGATCATGGCGATCGACTCGCGCACCGCCGTGCCGGCCGACATCACGTCATCGACCACCAGCACCCGTCCTTTGAGCGGGGCGCCGACCAGCGTGCCGCCCTCGCCGTGGTCCTTGGCCTCCTTGCGGTTGTAGGCGAAAGGCAGGTTGCGGCCGCGCCGCGCGAACTCCACGGCCAGGGCCGCCGCCAGCGGGATGCCCTTGTAGGCCGGGCCGAAGACCATGTCGAACTCGGTGCCGCTTTGCTCCAGGGCCGAGGCATAGAATTCCGCGAGCCGGGCCAGCTTCGCACCGTCGTCGAACAGGCCCGCGTTGAAGAAGTACGGGCTCATGCGGCCCGCCTTGGTCTTGAACTCCCCAAAGCGCAGCACACCGGCCTCGACCGCGAAGCGCACGAAGTCCTGGGCCAATCGATCCTGCTGGCCGGCATCCGCTGCGCCGACCTTTTGTTCCACCATGGGAGCTTCCTTGTTCAAGTTGACCAGCCTGAATCTCAACGGCATCCGTTCCGCCACGACCAAGGGCGTCGAAGCCTGGATCGGGGCGACGGGCCCGGATTGTATTTGTGTACAGGAGGTCAAGGCCCAGCTGCCCGACGTGCAGGGCCGGTTCGAGCAGCTCGCCGGGATGCAAGGCTACTTCCACTTTGCACAGAAGAAGGGCTACTCGGGCGTGGGGATCTACAGCCGGCATGCGCCGAGCGACGTGCGGATCGGTTTCGGAGCCCAAGAGTTCGACGACGAGGGACGCTACATCGAGCTGCGCTTCGACACGCCAGCGCGCAGGTTCTCGCTGATCAGTTGCTACTTCCCGAGCGGCTCGTCGGGCGAGGAGCGCCAGGCCGCCAAGTTCCGTTTCCTGGATCTGTTCGATCCCTACCTCGTGGCGCTCAAGCGCGAGCGCGAGTTCATCCTGTGCGGCGACATCAACATCGCGCACCAGCAGATCGACCTCAAGAACTGGCGCAGCAACCAGAAAAACAGCGGCTTCCTGCCCGAGGAGCGCGCCTGGATGGGCAAGCTGCTCTCCGAGACCGGTCTGGTCGACGTCTACCGCCGCCTGCACCCCGAAACCACCAGCGAGTGCTACACGTGGTGGAGCAACCGCGGCCAGGCCTGGGCCAACAACGTGGGGTGGCGGCTGGATTACCACCTGGCCACGCCCTCTGTCGCTGCAACTGCCCGGACCGCCGCCGTCTACAAGGACGTGCGATTCAGCGACCACGCACCGTTGACCATCGACTACGACTTCAGCGTCTGACGGACGCGCCTGGCGCTCGACACGTGGTCGCTGCCGAGGCCTGCCATGCAGACGCCGGCGTTGGCTGCATTCAGGACACGCTCGGAACCCGGTTGTCACCGCCGGAGACTTCGAGCACGGATCCGGTGACATGGGGATTGGTCATGAGGAACAGTGCCGCATGGCCGATGTCCTCTGGCCTTCCGGCGCGCCGCGCGGGGAAGGTTTCTTGCACCTTCCTGCGCAGGCCATCGCGATGCTCGGCCGGCAGAAATGCCCACATGTCCGTGTCGATGAAGCCCGGACGGATGGTGTTCACCCGGATCGGCGCCAGCTCCAGTGCCAAGGAAGAGGACAAGGCCTCCAGGGCGGCAAACGCCGAGGTGACGGCCGCGAAGCCGGTCTTGGGCCGAGCGGCCATGCCGCCGGTCAAAAATGTCACGGGCCACGGGTCCGCAGGTGCGTTGCGCCATGGCGCGCAGCCGAGTCCATCAGCCCAGGGTCGCACCGTCCCGAGCGCAGCCATGGAGGGGCCAGGAAGGCAACGGCATCCCGCTGCGGCCTGACGACGGCGCACTGGACGGCTTCGTCACCGCAGGCGCGACACCACGCACACCGCCACAGCCCGGCCGCGCACGCTGCACGAACCTCAGCGCGGCCCGTAGCCGCCCTGTCGCGCCAGGTGCACCTGGTGCAGCGTGATCTTGCGCACCTCGGCCTGGCTGGTCTCGATGTGGGCGCGCATCAGCATCGCGGCCTGGTCACCGCGCTTGCGCTGCACGGCCTTCAGGATCTTGGCGTGCTCGTCGTAGGTGGCATCGATGCGCAGCTGCTGCGTGAAGTCGAGCCGGCGGATGATGCGGATGCGGTCGGTCACCTCGCGGTGCACGCGCGCCATCTCGGCGTTGCCGGCAGCGGCCACGATCTGGCAATGGAACTCCTCGTCCCATTGCGAGACCTGGGCCATGTCGCTGCTGCGCTCGGCCGGCGGGGCCAGCCAGATCGCGGCCAGCGCGTCGATGAGGGCATGGTCCACACGCACCGCGTCCTCGCAGAGCCGGTGGATGGCCGTGGTCTCCAGCACCATGCGCAGGTCGTAGAGCTGCTCGAACTGGTCGAAGTCGAAGGGCAGCACGCGCCAGCCGGCGCGGAACAGCACCTCGACGAAGCCCTCCTGCTGCAGCCGGAACAGGGCCTGGCGCACCGGCGTGCGCGACACGCCCAGGCGCTCGCTGATCTCGTTCTCGGTGAAGCGGTCGCCCGGCACGAGCTGGAAGTCGGCCACGTCGCGCTTGAGCTGTTCGTAGACCTCGTCGGCGCGCGAGCGGAACGCGGCGGCCTGGGCAGCCGGGGGCTTCTTGGAGACGGTGGAAGGCACGGGCGCTCGGGGCCTGGTGATGAAAGGGCGCTACCTTACTCGGAATGCAGGGCCGCCAGCAGCTGCGCGCTGGTGGCCGTCCAGCCGACGATGCCGCCCTGCGCCCGGATCATCTCCAGCGCCGCGGACTTGAACGCCGGGAAGTAGCTCTCGGTGCAGTCCTCCAGCACCAGGCATTCGTAGCCGCGGTCGTTGGCCTCGCGCATGCTGGTCTGCACGCAGACTTCGGTCGTCACGCCCATGAACACCAGCGAGCGGACGCCGGCCTGCTGCAGCAGGTTCTGCACCGGTGTGCCGTGGAACATGCCCTTGCCGGGCTTGTCGACGACGATCTCGCCCGGCAGCGGCGCCAGCGCGGCGATGATCTCCACGCCGGGTTCGCCACTGACCAGCACGCGGCCCATGGGGCCCACGTCGCCGATGCGCAGACTGGGGTTGCCGCGCAGGCGCTTGGCGGGCGGGCAGTCGCGCAGGTCGGGCCGGTGCGCCTCGCGCGTGTGCAGCACCAGGCCGCCGGCCGCGCGCCAGGCCTGCAGCGTGCGCCGGCAGGCCGGCACGATGGTCTCGAGCAGCGACACGTCGTTGCCCAGGCTGGCTCCGAAGCCGCCGGGCTCGATGAAGTCGCGCTGCATGTCGATGATGACGAGCGCCGTGCTCGCCAGGTCGAACGGGAAGTCGAAGGGCCGGGCCTGCACGGCCAGGCTGCGGATCTCGCGCACGTCGCTGTTCATTCCGGTCCCCTCAATGTCCGCCGCCCATGTGGGCGCCCAGCACGTGGCGCTCGGCGCCGGCAGCGGATGTCTCGTAGACGATGCGGCCTTCGCTCATGACCACGATGCGGTCCGACAGTTCCAGCAGCTCGTCCAGGTCTTCGCTGACCAGCAGCACGGCGCCGCCCTTGCCCGCCACCTGCACGATGCGGCCGTGGATCTCGCGCACGGCCGCGAAGTCCAGTCCAAACACCGGGTTGGCTGCGATCAGCACGTTGATGTCGCCGGCCAGCTCGCGCGCCAGCACGGCGCGCTGCACGTTGCCGCCCGACAGGCTCTTGATCGGCGCGCCCTCGCCCTGGGTCTTCACGCCGTACTCCTGGATCCACGCGCGCGCACGGCGCTTCCACTGGCCGAAGCGCAGCCAGCCGCCGGACGACAGCGGCGGCGCGTCGTAGTCGCGCAGCGCCATGTTCTCGGCCACCGAGAGATCGCCCACGCAGGCGTTGCGCAGCGGCTCCTCGGGCAGGCTGCGCAGCTTGAGCCGCGTGTTCTCGCTGCGGCGCGCGGCATAGGGTTCGCCCATCACGGTCACGCTGCCGCCATGGCGCGGGCGCTGGCCGACCAGGGCCTCGACCAGCTCGCGCTGGCCGTTGCCGGACACGCCGGCCACGCCCAGGATCTCGCCGCTCCTGACGGCCAGATCGACGCCGTGCACGGCCAGCGTGCCGCGGTCGCCCATGGCGCTCAGGCCCTGCAGCTGCAGCGCCACGCGCGCGCCGGCCGGCACAGGCGGGCGCGCGGCACCGGTGTCCGGCGCGGCACGGAGCACTTCGGCCGGCGCGGCGGCCTCGCCCATCATCGCGGCGGCCAGCCGGGCCGGGTCGGTGTCGGTCACGCGGCAGTGGTGCACGGCCTTGCCCCGGCGCAGCACGGTCACGGCGTCGGTGTAGGCCATGACCTCGCGGAACTTGTGCGTGATGATGAGCACGGTGCACTGCCCGCTCTGCGCGAAGGCGCGCACATGGCCCAGCACCTCGTCGGCCTCCTGCGGGGTCAGCACCGAGGTCGGCTCGTCCAGGATCAGGAGACGCGGCTTCAGGTACAGCTGCTTGAGCAGCTCGAGCTTCTGCTTCTCGCCGGCCGCCAGTTCGGCCGGGCGCGCGTCCAGGTCGAGCCGGAACGGCGTGGTGGCCAGGAAGGCCTGCAGTTCGGCGCGCTTGGCCTTCCAGTCGATCACGGCCGGCGTGTCGCCGCCGGCCAGCAGCAGGTTCTCGGCCACCGTCATGCCCGGCGCCAGCGTGAAGTGCTGGTAGACCATGCCGATGCCCAGCGCCCGCGCGACGATGGGGTTGGCGATGTCGCGCTCGCGGCCGTCGATCAGGATGGAACCTTCCTCGGCCTGCTGGAAGCCGGCCACGCACTTGACCAGCGTGCTCTTGCCTGCGCCGTTCTCGCCCAGCAGCGCGTGCACGCTGCCGGCGTCCACGCGCATGCTCACGTGGTCCATGGCCGTGAAGGCGCCGAAGCGCTTGGTCAGCTGATAGGTCTCGAGTGCCAGGGCGCCGGTGACCGGCGCAGCGGCGTTGACCGGGGCGATCATGCTTGCAAGGCCTCGATCAAGGCCGCGGACGTCGCATGCGCGCCGAACACCCCGCCCTGCATGGTGACCATGCTCAAAGCGGCCTGGTGGTTGGCCGGATCGGTGGCGGCGGTGCAGTCCGACAGCAGCAGGCATTCGAAACCGCGGTCGTTGGCGTCGCGCATGGTGGTGTGCACGCACACGTCGGTGGTGATGCCAGCAAGGACCAAGTTGCGGATGCCACGCGTGTGCAGCACCAGTTCCAGATCGGTCGCATAGAACGAGCCCTTGCCGGGCTTGTCGATCACCACCTCGCCCGGCAGCGGCGCGAGCTCGGGAATGATCTCCCAGCCCGGCTCGCCACGCACGAGGATGCGGCCGCACGGCCCGGCATCGCCGATGCCCAGGCCGTCCCGGCCGATCTGGCGCGAGCGCCAGCGCTTGTTGGCCGGCAGGTCCGACAGGTCGGGCCGGTGGCCCTCGCGGGTGTGGACGATGGTGTAGCCCAGCGGGCGCATGGCATCGAACAGGCGCTGGATCGGCGCGATCGGTGCCTGCGTGAGCGACAGGTCGTAGCCCATCACGTCGACATAACCACCCTTGCCGCAGAAGTCGGTCTGCATGTCGATGACGATCAGCGCCGTGTTGTCGGGGCGCAGGCTGGCGTCGAAGGGCCAGGCGTAGGGATTGGCGCGTACCTGGCGCGTCATGCCTTGCGCTCCCGGACCACGGGGTTGGTCGCAGCGCCGCCGTAGCGCCGCGTGGGGGGCGCGAAGCCGCAGGACGTGCCGTCGGTCACCTGCACCGTGTCGGTCCAGGGCAGCCGGTAGCGGCCGGCCACCATGTCCTGCATGAAGGTGTAGGGGCAGTCCTGCGCGCCGCCCTGGACGGCCGTGTAGCCCCTGTGCCAGAGCTGGTAGGGATTGTTCTCCACGCCCCAGCCGGCGCGCGCCTCGCGCACGAGGTCGGGCCGCAGTTCGGCCGTGACGATCTCGTCGGGACGGCCGCCGCCCTCGACCATGACGGTGCCGTCGAAGCTGCAGAACATGCCCTGGCCCATGGAGTCGAACGTGCCGTCGCTTCCGCACATGCAGACGCTGGCGGTGTAGGCGAGGTTCTGGAAGGCGTTGCTCTGGTTGGTGATGCGCCAGGCGTGGCGGATCGGCGCGGTGTAGCCGGCCGTGCGCAGGATCACCTCGGCGCCCTGGTACGCGGCCTCGCGCGCCATCTCGGGGAACATGCCGTCGTGGCAGATGATGAGGCCGAGCTTGACGCCGTTGGGGCCTTCGCAGACCGGCACGCCGAGGTTGCCCGGCTCCCAGGGTTCGACCGGCACCCAGGGATGCAGCTTGCGGTAATACAGGCGGATCTCGCCCTGGTCGTCGATGATGATGCCGCTGTTGTAGGGATTGCCACCGGGGTTGGCCTCCATGATGGAAAAGCAGCCCCAGATGCGGTGCTCCACGCAGGCCGCCTTGAAGGCTGCCACTTCAGGCCCGTCCAGCGTGCACATGATCTGCGGGTTGGTGTCCATCGACAGGCCGTGCAGCGCGTACTCGGGGAACACCACCAGGTCCATGGTCGCCATGTTGCGGCGTGCCTTGCCCACCAGCTCGCAGATGCGCCGCGTCTGCGCCGCGAGGTCGTCGGGCGTCACGACCACCGGCAGTTGCAGCTGCACCAGGCCCAGCACCACGCCGGCCTTCGATTTGTTCAAACCACCCAGACCACTCATCGCATCATCCTTTCATCGCGCAGACAACAGCTCGCCCGGGCTGCCCACGGCCACGCTGCCCGGCTTGCAGGTGACCACGAGGATCAGCAGGGTCAGCACATAGGGCACGGTGTTGAACAGGTGGTAGCCCCAGCTCACGCCGATCGACTGCATGGCCGGGCCGATGGCACCGGCACCACCGAACAGCAGCGCCGCGCCCACGCAGCGCAGCGGGCTCCAGCGCGCGAAGATCACCAGTGCCACGGCGATCAGGCCCTGGCCGCTGGAGATGCCCTCGTTCCAGCTGCCCGGGTAGAACAGCGTCAGCGAGGCGCCGCCCAGACCGGCGATGGCGCCGCCCGCCGCCGTCGCCGCAATGCGGATGCCGTTGACCGAGTAGCCCAGGGCCTTGGTGGCCATGGCCGAGTCGCCGGCCAGCCGCACCAGCAGGCCCGCCCGCGTGCGGCCGAAGGCCCACCACAGCACCACCGCCAGCGCGATCCCGATGGGGAGCAGGGCATTGATCTGCAGGGCGGCCTGCACCACGGGCGAATCGCTCCAGCTTCCGAGCGCGATGGCTGGCAGCTGCGGCGCCTGCGGCTGGATGAGCGGCTTGCCCAGGTAGAACGCCAGGCCCATGCCCAGCAGCATCAGCGCGATGCCGGTAGCCACGTCGTTGACGCCTGTCAGCGAACACAGCACGCCGTGCAGCGTGGCCAGCAGCGCACCGACCACGGCACCCACCAGCACGCCG
>CAJYRH010000030.1 GCA_913776795.1 uncultured Pseudorhodoferax sp.
CTGATCACATCGATCGCGCAGCAACAGGCGCACCGCGACTGCACGCTGTGCACTTTGTCACGGAGCGCCAGCAGGACCCCCTCGGCGTCCGCTTACGGTCTTCCCACCGCCCCACAGAATTGCACGACGACAGCTGACGTGTATGCGTTGTACATGGCCGGCCGAGGCTGCATAGAACATGCCTGTCAGGATTAACAGGACCAATGCGCATGCCATCGAGACCGCGCTCGCGCACGGGCATGCGTGGCATGCAGCTCGATCGCGGTGGCCCGTGCTTCGCACACTTCCCCTGTCGCGTCGCCCCGCCAAACGGCAGGGTTCCTCAGCAACAGTGCCTACGCGCCCCTCGGCGCCGGCCCTCAGTGCACAAGCACCAACATGACCATCGCCTCGCCAGAATCGACCGAATCCATCGAGCACGGTGCAAGCGGATCGGATTGGCCCGCCACGATCGTGTGCAACCGCGCGGGCGAGGTCCAGCGCGTCAATACGCAGTGGACGCGGCTGTTCGGCCACGCGCCTGACCAGACACCAGGCCTGTTCGATCCCCGACTGCACGCCGACGGGCAGCACGGCGCGAACCGCCTGTGGCAAGCGCTCGTCGATGGCAACGACGTGGTCGAGTGCCTGCACATGCCATTGCGCCGCGCCGACGGCACCACCTTCTCCGGCCGCATCCACTGCTGCACCTCCACACGCGATGACGGTGCATGGTGCACGGCGTGGGTCACCGACGACGGGCCACGGCAGGACGCTGCACGGCGCCTGCACCTGCTCGCCCAGGAACAGGAACTGCTGCTGAACAACCTGCAGGTGGGCGTGCTCTTCACGGGCGACGGCAAGATGCTGCGCGCCAACCCCCGGTTCGCCCAGATCTTCGGCTTTGCGGATCCGCGCAGCGTCGTCGGCCAGAGCACGCTGTGCCTGTTCGAGGACCCGGCCGAACAGCTTCGATTCGGCAATGAGGTGGCGCAGGCCTTCGCAGAGAACCGCACGTACAGCGGCGACTGGCAAGCGCGGACCCAGGACGGCCACCGCTTCAAGGCCTTCACCCACGCCCGCGCGATCCAGGTCCCCGGCTACGGCTACACGACGATCTGGATGATCGACGACGTGACGGAAATCCGCCGCGCACAGGAGGCGCTGCAGGAGAGCGAGGACTACGCGCGCCTGCTGTTTCGAGACTCCCGGATCGCCATCGCGATCTACGACCCTGCGCAGGACTGCTTCACGGACTGCAACGATGCGGCGCTCGTCCTTTACGGCTTTGCGCGGCGTGAAGACCTTCTGGGGCGCAACGTGCTGGCCGTATCGGCCCAGCAGCAGGACGCCGGCCCCTCGGACCGGATCGTGCGCCGCAACCACGGAGCGCTGCGGCCACGGGGCCGCACGCTGGCCCGCTTCGAATGGCGCCACCGGCGGCCCGATGGTACCGAGTGGACAGGCGACGTCCACGCCGCCACGCTGCACCACCGCGGCCGCGAACTCACGCAGTTCACGGTCATCGACATCACCGCGGCCAAGCAAGCGCGGCGTGAACTGCAGGACATGTCCGCCTTCCTGCAGACCGTGACCGACCGCATGCCCAATGCCGTGTTCTACAAGGGGCCCGACGCACGCTTCCTCGGGTGCAACCAGATCTTCGAGCAGGTGTTCGGCGTGCGCCGCGACCACCTCGTGGGCAAGCGACTGGATGAACTGGACTACCTGCCGCCGGCGCTGCGCGCCCAGTTCCTGGCGGAGGACGAGCGCGTGATTGCGCAGGGCAGCCAGGAGCAACGAGAGATCGTGCTGCCGTTCGCCGACGGCCGCATGCACCGCGTGTTGTATGCGGTGAGCGGCTTTCGCAAGCCGGACGGCACCCCTGGCGGCATGGTCGGCGTGACCGTGGACCTGGAGCCCCTGAAGGCGGCCGAACGCGCCCTGGGGCGCGTGCAGAAGGAGCAGTCGGCAGTGTTCGAAACGGCCGGCGTCGGCATCGCTTTCCTGCAGGATGGCCTGATCCTGCGTTGCAACCGCGAGCTGGAGCGCATGTTCGCCTACGCTCCTGGCGAGATGGAAGGCATGCGCACCCGCCACTGGTATCCGAGCGACGCCGCTTACGAGGATGGACGGGCGCTTCTCAACGCCCGCATCGGCATGCCGCGCGACAGCCGGTACGACCAGCAGTTCCTGCGCAAGGACGGGCAGGCCATCTGGTGCCGGTTCGCGGCGCGGTACATCGACCCGGACAGCACCCTCGGCAGCGTGTGGTTCATGGAGGACGTGACGGACGAACGCCGCATCGCCACCGAGCTGGCACAGGCCAAGCGCGCAGCCGAGGACTCCGCACAGGCCAAGTCGATGTTCCTGGCCAACATGAGCCACGAAATCCGGACGCCGATGAACGCCATCATCGGCTTGTCGCGGCTCGCACTCAAGACCGACCTGGACCCCCGGCAACGCGACTACATCCGCAAGGTGCACAACGCGGGAACAGCACTGCTGGGCATCATCAACGACATCCTGGACTTCTCCAAGGTGGAGGCAGGCAAGCTGGACATCGAGGCCGTGCCGTACCGCCTGGACGATGTGCTGGACAACGTGGCCGCACTGCTCGCGCACAAAGTGGGCGACAAGGGGCTGGAACTGCTCTTCGACACCGCGCGCGATGTGCCGCGGGTGCTTGTCGGCGACGGCCTGCGCGTGGGCCAGGTCATCACCAACCTCGTCGGCAACGCCGTCAAGTTCACGGAGCGCGGCCAGGTCATGGTCTCGACCCGCGTGCTCGAGCGCACGGATGCCCATGTCCGCCTGCGCGTGGGCGTCCAGGATTCAGGGATCGGCATGACGCCGGAGCAGACCGGTCGGCTGTTCCAGGCTTTCAGCCAGGCAGACGACTCGACCACGCGCAAGTACGGCGGTACCGGGCTGGGCCTGGCCATCAGCAAGCATCTGGTCGAGGCCATGGGCGGAGAGATCCACGTCGAATCCGTTGCAGGACAGGGCAGCCTGTTCTGGTTCACGCTGCAAGCCGGCGTCGGCGAGGACGGCGGGGTGCAGCACGCCGCCTGGTTGTCCAGGCTCCAGGGCATGCGGGTGCTGGTGGTGGACGACAACGCGACCGCACGCGAGCTGTTCGTCGCGCAGCTGGCCGACATGGGCTTTGCCGTCGACGCGGTGGCCAGCGGACAACAGGCGGTGGAGGCCGTCGCGCGCGCAGGACGGACAGGCGTACGGCGTGATGGTCGTCGACTGGAGCATGCCCGGCATGGACGGCATCGAGACCGCACGGCGTGTGCGGCACGCCCCCCATGCGCCACGCACCATCATGGCCACGGCCTATGGACGCGAGGAGTTGCGGACCCAGGCCGAACAGGCCGGCATCGAGGCCTTCGTCGTCAAGCCCGTGAGCGCGTCCGCCATGGTCGACGCCTTGATGACCGTGCTGGTGCCCAGCACGCGCCAGGCCGTGAAGGCCGATGCCGCGCCAGCGCAGGCGGACCTGCTGCGGGGCGTGCGCCTGCTGCTGGCCGAAGACAACGAGATCAACCAGCAGATCGCCATCGAACTGCTGGAAAGCGCGGGCGCTGTCGTGCGCGTGGCCGGCAACGGCCGCGAGGCGCTGGAGATCCTGGCCACGGGGCAGCCGTTCGACGCGGTCCTGATGGATCTGCAGATGCCCGTCATGGATGGCATGGAGGCCACGCGTGCCATCCGCGCCGACCCGCGGCTGCAGCGCGTGCCCGTGATCGCGATGACGGCCCACGCCATGGTCGAAGAGCGCGA
>CAJYRH010000031.1 GCA_913776795.1 uncultured Pseudorhodoferax sp.
GCTTCGGCGCCATCTACGACTTCCACCCGGGCTGGAGCGCCGAAATCGCCCTGGGCCTGCCGCCCACCACCGCGCTCAAAGGTACCGGCACCCTGGCCGGCGCAGGCACGCTCGGCAAGGTGAAATACGGCCCCGCCGTGCTCTCCGTGCGCCGCCACCTGTGGGACGACGGCCCCGTGCGCCCCTACGTCGGCGCGGGCATCAACTACACCCTGGTGCTCGAATCCCGCGACGGCTTCGTGTCGAACCTTCACGTCAAGAACGGCGTGGGCCCGGTGCTGCAGGCCGGCTTCGAGGTGCCGATCGACCCGCGCTGGAGCTTCTTCGTCGATGCGAAGAAGATCTGGCTCAAGACGACCGCGACGGGCACGCTGCCGGCGCTGGGCGGGGCGCCGGCGCATGCGAAGGTGCGGCTGGATCCGCTGGTGGTGACGGCGGGGGTGAGTTATCGGTTTTGAGGGGGGGCTGGCTTGGTTGAGCGAATGAAAAAGAGACGTGTGTAGGCGCTAGTCAGTAGCTCAACAGCAAGGCATTTCTATTGTCCGCCCTGGCTTCAAGCGCACCTTACGTTCTGCGGACGGTCGGCTCAAATTGCTTCTGATTGGGCGGCACAAGAGGAGTTGGCAAGATACCGAGGACCTATCGAGCAACCTTTTATGCAGTGCTGCATCAAATTTGATGCAGAACTGCCTATAATTCGTGCAATGGCGGGACTTCAATATCAAGCAGTACACATACGCGAGTTGCTGGGCGTCAGTCGCACTGACGTCCAGCGCTGGCTAAGCACGCTCCCACCATTTAGTGAATCGCCAACTCAGGCCAGAACCGCTCGGACCTTCACCGTCAGCGACCTTGCGTTCTTCAGCATCGTGGCCGTGCTCCACAAGCAGTTGGAAATGCCGCTGAGGACCATTGCCAGCTTCTCAGTCGGCTTGCATGCATTGCTGAATGCTCCAGCTGCTTCCAATGCCATGCCGGCACGTTACTTTGCCAACCAAGTCGACGGTCTCTGGCAAGTCGGCACCGAGATTGACGGTACCGTGTCGCTGGCCATCGATTCAGAGCCGATCTGGCGCGCTGTCTATGAGTTTGTGGGACTGAAGCTCAACCCCCAGTCTCATCTTCAGTTCGGTCTGATGGCAGTGCCGTCACCTTCTATGGAGCATTCCAATGCACGGCGCACTGGTTGACGCTCTGCAAAGGCTTTGCGTGCCGACAGAGTCGATAGTCGACTTTAGTGAGAAGGCGTCCGCCCGGCATCTGCGGTACATGGACCTGTTGCCGGGCGAACGATCGAGCATAGTCGGTGAGCCGCGGCCCGAGGGTGCTGTGGAGGTCTCCGGAAAAGCTGCGATTTACATAATTCGAAGGGAGCTGTTGGCCGGCCCGATCGAAGGACAGAAGCTTGCGCAGTTGATGCGCACCGTGGCCTGTCGAGCCGACGCCGCATACCTTGCAGTAATTAACGCCGGCTCGACAACCATCTACCGAGTGGGCTTCTATGCAGAAGGCACGATGCCCACGGTCGAGTCGACCGTCGAGATGTCAGATCCGAATGGGTTGCGTGGGTTACTCAACGACGCAACAGTCGGTGACGACCAGGATATGGATCGCCTTTGGCTTGACGATTTGCTGTTTAAGCTGCTGACCCGATCTGCTGATGCTCTTCGCACGACTTGCAGTCAGACGGAACTGAACGACGAGGAGGTGCTGTCGTTGATCGGTCGTGCGTTGTTCACGCGATTTCTTGCGGACCGAGACATCGTTCGAAGCTCTGACCTTGATGCCATCGTCCGAGGTGCCGTCAGACCTGAGCAGTTGCTTGAAAGTCCTCGAGCGTTAGTCCGGACTTTCGAGTGGTTGGACCAAGTATTCAACGGCGACCTTCTTGAACTCCGGTCGAAGGACTATGAAGGCCTGATGCAAACGCTTGGGATGGCCGGTCCCAAGGTCTGCGGAATTCTGGCTAACGTCATGGTTGGCTCCCACGACGGTCAATTGTCGCTGGACTGGGGAGGCCTGCGCTTTCAACACATTCCCGTGGATGTATTGAGTCAGGTGTATGAGCACTTCGCGCACCGCTACATGCCTGCGAAGGCGAAGAAGACAAGTATTCACTACACGCCGCGCGCCATCGCGGAACTGCTTGTGGACGGGGTCTTCGGTGCAACCGCTCAAGAGAAGCGGCATGAAGTCACGGTGCTCGATCCAGCAGTTGGTGCTGGGGTGTTCCTCGTACTTTCATTCCGCCGGCTTGTCGCCGAGACGTGGATGCAAACCGGAAGCCGACCCAAACGGGGAGCGATCCGTTCGATCCTGACGAAACAGCTTTGCGGACTGGACATCAATCCGATCTCCATCAAGGTCGCAGCACTGAGTCTTTATCTTGCTGCCCTGGAGCTTGACCCCGAGCCTCAGCCGTTGAGCGATCTGCGATTCGAGCGCCTGTTCGAAAAGACACTGAGGTGCGTGGATGAGAAGCGTCTCGAGGGGGCCAAGGACGCTGAGCTTGGAAGTCTGAGCATGCAGCTTCGCTCCATGGGGCCGTACGACATCGTCTTAGCCAATCCTCCCTGGACGAGACTGCCGGGTCGTCTGAAAAAAGACTTGGATCGGACTGCCTATACTGCTAATGAGAAGGCACCTCAAGGGGCAAAGAGCCTCGTGCCGAACCAGTGGCCAGACCTCGCCTTCATGTGGCGATCAACCCAGTGGTGCAAGCCAGGCGGCGTGATCGGTTTGCTCGTCCATGCACGGTTTCTGTTCAGCAGCGAGACCGCGCAGGCTCGCCAGCATTGGTTCTCGATGACACGGGCGACTGGTATCTTAAACGGGATGCATGTGCGCCAGGAGCCGAAGATATGGCCGTCTAATAGCCAGCCATTTTGTGCGCTGGTGTCCATCAATTTACCGTCAAAGCCGACCGACTCGTTCTACTTCCTCTCGCCTCGGCGGGAGCCAGCCCTTGGCAGACGACGGGAGATCCGTCTCGATCCAAAGGCCGCCATTCCTGTGCCAATGGAACTGGCAGTTCACGATCCTCACGCATTCAAGTCGCTCTCCCGCGGCAGTGCGCTCGACCTCGAACTGATCGGGCGGATCCGTCGCGTTCCGCGCATCCCGATGAAGGAGTATTTGGATGAACTCCATCTCGGGCTCCGGCAGGGCTTCATTTCAGGTGAGCAGGAGCTTCAGAATGCCGAGCATCTTCGTGGCCAGCATGTGCTGGAGGCTGCCGACAAGCCAACGCTTGTCGTGGATACAAGACAACTGTTGAAAATCGAGGCGCGTTATCCTGAGCTCGATTTCCAGTGGCCTCGTGACCCTGACATCTATCGAGGGCCTCTTCTCTTGTTTAGAGAGGCGCCTAAGCAGCAGACTGTGCATCGTGGCGCCATTTACTGTGGCAGCAACGTGGTATTCAGCCGCTCGTTCTACGGGATGACCATCCCATCGAATCTAACGTTTGAAGCCGACTACCTGTACGTGTTGTCATATGCCGATCTGCTGGCGTATTGGACATTGATGACGAGTTCGAAGTTCGGTGTCGAACGCGATATCTATAACCAGGTCGACTTCCTCAACTTTCCGGTTGTTCCACGTAACGAATTGACCGAAGCGCAGGAAAATTCCATCTCAAAAATTGCTGCGGACCTCAAGAGCGGCAAGCCGTCTTGGTCTTCGCTTAACAAGCTGGTCGCGGAAATCTACGGGCTCTCGACTTTTGACGAAGAACTCATCGCTGACGCCCTGGAATTTGAGAATCCATATCCGGCCTCCAAAGCTCGCGCTTTGGCCTTGATTGATGAGACAGACCCTTGCATCCACGAGTTCGCGCGAAGCATTGCATCCATCATCTCCGAACTTGAGGATGTGGAAGTCCACGGGGTCCCATGCGCTGTGACACCCGATGGCGACCGGGTCTGGCAGTTTGTTCGGCTGACTGCTGGCGCCAGGGCTGCGCTCAAGCGTGAGCAGGTCTATGCCCTTTTTCAGCACGCGCCTGACACATTGATGTCCTCAGAAATCCGACTTCAGCTCGGTCCACGTGACTGGTTGATCGGTCGTCTGCGTCAGGGCAGATACTGGTCCCGCAGCCAAGCCCGTCTTCTTGCGTTGGACCTGATCCATCAGGGCTTGTTCTCGTCCGAGCATTGAGCGACAACCGGCATGTCCTTCAACCTCGGAACGCCTCCAGTCGAACTGCCGCCGTATTTACCATGGTCTGCCCGCCAGTTGCGGGTGGTTGAACGCGCTATCGCCATTGCGTGGGGGCGACTGATGAGCCAGCCGGCTTTCGTCGCATGGGTTCAAACAGCCATTGAGCGAGATATCACCATCCAGCTTCAGAAGCAACTGGTTTTGCTACTGAACACTAACGAGGTGCGAGGCTTTTCTGCCGCTGTTTTCGCGCCTCCCATACGCGGCCAGGAAGTAGAAAACCACTCCGGCATTGAAAAAGAAAAGAGGCCGGATCTCACGTTCCATCGCTTGGCAGCAAGGCCGGTGGACACGCAGAACGCTCAGTTCTATGAGTGCAAGATCATCGGTCGTGGGCGGACGCTTGACGACTATCACGACGAAGGTGTCATGCGCTTTGTGGATGGTCGATATGCCTGGGCCATGCCGCATGCCGGCATGATTGCCTACGTGTCGCCACCTCCCCCAGCAATCGCGGACGTCGCGTTGATTGGCTATTGGGCGAAAGCCCGTTCAGGTGCAATTGCCAGCGGATTGCCTACAGGCAAGTTCCAGGTAGACACTGCAACTGGACTGGCGGTCGCGATCAGCATTCATCAGCGAGCGTTCCTCTTGCCCGATCAGCAATATCCAGGGGACATCGTCTTGCGCCATCTATGGTTGTCAGCGGTGGAATAGACGCTGCGCACCTCTTGGCGACCAAGGCTGTTCTCAACGTCAGCTTTTGGTAGTAGCAGACATTGAAGTTCGGGATTGCAGCGCTCCCTTCAGCCTATAAACGACATTGATACCCGCTGGTGCTTGATGAAAAGAAGCACAGCATAGCTTCCGAATTCCGAACCGGCAGTACGGCTCTGCCACCCCCCTTACTCCCCTTCCGCAAACATCTCCACCACGACCCCCCGCAACCACTGGTTCCCCGGATCCCGGTGGTACTTCGTGTGCCAGAACAGGTTGATCGCCACCTGCGGCAATTTGGCGGGGTGGGGCGCATAGGCTAGGCCGAAGGGTTCGGCCATGCTCTGGGCCATTTTCTCGGGCACGGTGGCGACCATCTGGGTGGCCTGCAGGATGTGGCCGATGGCGACGAAGTGGGGCACGGTGAGGCGCACGTCGCGGGCCACGCCCATGCGTTCCAGCAGTTCGTCCACCTTGCCGTGGCCCGTGCCTTCGGAGACGACGACCACATGCTGCGCCTTCGCGAAATCCTCCAGCCCGATGCGGCGGCGCTTGTGCAGCGGGTGGCCCTGGCGGAAGAGGCACACATACGGTTGGCGGAACAGCCGGCGCTGGAAGAAGCCGGCTTTGAGCTGCGGCAGCAGGCCGATGGCGAGGTCGATCTTGCCGGCCTCCATGGCGTCCTTCAGGTCCGTCGCTGAATTGCGCACGGTGGTCAGGCGCACGCCCGGCGCCACCTGGGCCAGGCGCTCCAGCAGGCGCGGCAGGAAGTAGATCTCGCCGATGTCCGTCATGCCCACCTTGAACACGCGCCGGCTGGTGGCGGGGTCGAAGCCCAGCTTGTGGTTCAGGGCGCCGTGGATCATCGCGAGCGCGTACGACACGGATTCCGCGAGCTGGTCGGCGTAGGGCGTGGGCTGCATGCCGTGGGCCGTGCGCAGGAACAGCTCGTCGCCCAGCAGGCGCCGCAGCCGCGCCAGCGCATTGCTCACCGCGGGCTGCGTCAGGCCGAGGTTCTCGGCGGCCTGCGACACCTTGCGCGTGACCAGCAGCTGCTGGAACACCACCAGCAGGTTCAGGTCGATGTCTTCCAGTTCCACGCTGCACCTTTATTCATCGAAGTGATGAGATGTATTCATGCCATTCTATTGGCTGATGGGTCATTCGCGGGAATGATCGTGCCCATAACGAAAACCTGGAGACAGTCCCCGATGGAATTGCATATCGAGCCGCTGGGCCGCGTGTTGCCTGTGGAGCCCGGCGCCAACCTGCTGGAAGTGCTGCGCGCGCACCAGATTCCCGTGTCGTACAGCTGCATGGCCGGGCGCTGCGGCACCTGCCGCTGCAAGGTGATCGCGGGCGAGGTGCTGGATTCCGGCCAGGCGCTGCGCATGCCGCCGCTGGGCGGCGATGGCGAGGCGCAGTACGTGATGGCCTGCCAGACGGTGCTGAGCGAGTCCTGCACCATCGAGATTCCCGAGCCCGACGAGGTGGTCGTCCACACCGCCCGCACGCTCAAGGCCACGGTGACGGCCGTGGAAACGCTCACGCACGACATCCGTCGCGTGCTCCTCAAACCCGCCAAGCCGCTGGATTTCTCGCCGGGGCAGTACGCGCAGCTGCAGTTCGGCCCGGGCCTGGTGCGGCCCTATTCGATGGCCGGGTTGCCGCACGACGACGAACTCGAATTCCATGTGCGGCTGGTCGAAGGCGGGTTGGTGTCCACCCACGTCGCCAACGTGCTGGCCGTGGGCGACGCGGTGCGCGTGAGCGGGCCGCTGGGTTCGGCCTATCTGCGCCGCAAGTACGAAGGGCCGATGCTCTGCGTGGCGGGCGGCACGGGGCTGGCGCCGATTCTTTCCATCGTGCGCGGCGCGCTGGAGGCCGGCATGCCCAACCCCATCCACGTCTATGCCGGCGCGCGTTCGGCGCGCGACGTCTATGGCCTGCAGTGGCTGGCCGATCTGCAGCAGCGCCATGCGCAGCTGCAGGTGCATGCCGTGGTGGCTGCGGCCGATGCGGCGCCGGGGCAGCGCACGGGCCTGGTCACCGATGCGATCGCGCAGGACTGGCCTTCGCTGGAAGGCTGGCGCGCGTACCTGTGCGGTTCGCCGCCGATGGTGGAGGCCGTGTCGCTGCTGGCGCGCCAGCGCGGCATCGCGCCCGAGCACCTCTATGCCGACGCTTTTTATGCGAGCACCCCCTGAGCGGCTACGCCGCTACGTGCTGCCGCCAGAGGCGGGCGCTCTTCATGCGCGTCCAAGCCTGCGCGGGCAGGCTTGGAGCCGCGGCACTCAGCCCCTTCCAGGGGGTCGACGCCAGCGGCCGGGCCAAGCCCGTTCCGCGGCGTCCGCTGGCATGGCCTGCTCCGCGGCCTTTCGATCGTTACGCGCCGTGCATTGACTGAACAACCCTCACCAGGAGACAACGACATGAGCATTTCGCCCCACCCCGTCTTTCCATTGCAGCCCGTCTGGGAAACCCCCGGCACCCACCGCGTGCCCTTCGCGGCCTACACCAGCGAGGAGATCTACCGCCGCGAGCTGGAGCGCTTCTTCTACCGTGGCCACTGGTGCTATGTGGGTCTGGAGGCCGAGGTGCCCAACCCCGGCGACTTCAAGCGCACGGCGATCGGCGAGCGCTCGGTGATCCTCACGCGCGGCGAGGACATGCAGCTGCATGTGGTGGAGAACGTCTGCGCGCACCGCGGCATGCGCTTTTGCCGCGAGCGGCACGGCAACCGCAAGGAGTTCGTCTGCCCCTACCACCAGTGG
>CAJYRH010000032.1 GCA_913776795.1 uncultured Pseudorhodoferax sp.
GGCTGCCGCGCCAGGCCGGGAACAGCGCGCCGTCGTACCAGGCGAGCCCGGCCGGCGCAACCGACGGCGTCCACTCCACCAGCGGCGCCTCGATGCCCGGCAGCGCGCGGTACGGCGTGACGCGGGCGTACGTGTAGTCGATGCCGCCGGTCGTGAGCGGCCAGCCGTAGTTCGCACCGCGCACGATGCGGTTGAGCTCGTCGCCACCGCGCGCGCCATGCTCGTGCGCATACGGCACACCGTCCACCACCACCATGCCTTGAGGATTGCGGTGGCCGCGGCTGTAGATCTCGGGCCGCGCGCCCGGGGTGCCGACGAAGGGGTTGTCGCGCGGCACGCCGCCGTCGGCCTGGATGCGCAGCAGCTTGCCCAGGTGGGTGTGCAGGCGCTGCGCGTCGGTGCGTTCCAGGTTGCCGTCGCCCATGCCCAGCACCAGCGTGCCGTCGGGCAGCCAGGCCATGCGCCCGCCGAAATGCTGCGTCGCCGTCTTGGCCGGCTGCGAGGTGAAGACCGGCGTCACGTCGTGCAGCTGCACACCGTCGAAGCGGGCGCGCACCACCCGCAGGTGGTTGGCCTGCGGCGTGCCGTGGGCGAACGAGAGGTAGAGCAGGCCGTTGCCGGCGAAGTCCGGATGCAACAGCAGGTCGAACAGTCCGGCCTGACCCACCGCCAGCACCTGCGGCAGGCCCGCCACCGGCGCGCTGCGCAAGGCGGGCTGGCCATCTGCGCCGGGCTCGACCACGCGCAGCCGGCCAGGTCGTTCGGTGACCAGCATGCGCCCATCGGGCAGGAAAGCCAGGGACCACGGATGCACGAGGCCGGCGACCACGGTGTCCACGCGGTAGCCGGCCGCCAGCGCCTGGCCCGGGAACAGCAGGGCCATCGCCAGGCCCACCCACACTTGTCGCATCATCGGGGCAGTATGGAACAGCGGCACGGCACATGACATCGACAAGCCCCTCCACGGCTGCGGCCATCACCCTGCCGCGGCGCTGGCCCCGGCACCTGCTGGCGCTGGCGGCAGCCTGGCTGGTGGCAGCGGCCTGGGGCTCCGTGGTGCAGACGCAGTTCAACCTGCAGGCGCTGGTGGGGCTCGACGTGCCGGTGCCGCCCGGCCTGCGTGCGCTGACCACGCTGCAGGACCTGGCGGGCTTCGCGCCGGTCTACGCCGGCATCCTGGCCGCCGGCTGGTTGCCTGCGCTGGGCCTGGCGGCCTGGCTGGCACGGCGCTGGTCGGCCGCGCGCACCACCCTCTTCACGGTCGCCGCGGGCGTGGGCATGGTGGCCGCCGTGCGCGCGGTGGACGCGTTCGCGCCCATGCCGGTCTTCATCGATGCCACTCGCGGCTGGTCCGGGTTGCTGGGCATGGCGGCGGGCGCTGCGCTGGGCGGCTGGCTGTACGCGCAGATCTCTGCACACCGAACGCGGGCATGACGCTGCAGCCGATGGGCGCCGTCGGCGCGACCCTTCAAGCGAGCGCTGGCTTGAGCTGCACCTCCGCGGGCTGGCTCCGCAGCGGCTCGGCCGCACCGAGGGCCGCCCGCCGCTGCGCAATGCGCTCGGCCAGATAGGCCGCATCGCGCGCCACGCCGCTGAAGCGCCCCGAACCCCAGGTGTGCAGCCAGGGCAGGCCCAGGAAGTACAGGCCGGGCACCGCCGTCACGCCACGCTGGTGCACCGGGTGCCCGCGGCCGTTGAACACCGGCGCGTCGAGCCAGCCGAAGTCGGGCGCGAAGCCGATGCACCAGACCACGCTGGTGATGCCCGATGCCGCCAGCGACAAGGTGGCGCGCTCGCCCGCGGGTTCCCACACGGGCGTGTAGCTGCTGGCCGGCGGTGCCGCGATGCCTTTGGCCGCGATGTACTGGTCGATGGACGCGTTGATGCCGTTGTAGGTGCGGTCGGCCTGGTCCAGCACGTCCTTCAGGCGCGGCGCGAAGCGCAGGGTGTCGGCATCAGCGTCTAGGCCTTCGAGCACGCCGTAGAGTTCCATGCCTTCCCTGGCGAAGCGGCGCAGGTCGATGTCGCGCCCGCCGTCGCGTCCCGTCACGTAGTGGTTGGTGTTGTCGCGCACGCCCTCGCGCAGCGGGTGCTGGGTCACCGGCATGTCGTAGTAGCCCATGTCGGCCAGCCAGTCCACCACGTCGCGGCCGCGGTAGAAACGCGCGCAGCGCGGCGCATCGCCCACGGCCAGCACGACCTGGCGCCCGGCCAGGTGCAGGTCTTCGGCGATCTGCGCGCCGCTCTGGCCCGAGCCCACGACCAGCACCTTGCCGGGCGGCAGCTGGCCGGCGTTGCGGTAGTCGGCCGAGTGGATCTGGCGCACGCAGGCCGGCAGGCGTTCCGCCAGGCGCGGCACGATGGGCTGGTGGTAGCCGCCCGAGGCCACGACGACCTGGCGCGCGAAGCAGACACCCTCGCTGCTGCGCACCTCGAAGCCGCCGGCGACGGGCCTGATCTGCTGCACGGCCACGCCTTCGCGCAGCGGCGCGTCCACGGTCTCCTTGAAGGCCGCGAGGTACGCGACGATCTGGGCCTTCTTCATGAAGCCATGCGGATCGTCGCCGGCGTAGGGATGGCCAGGCAGCGCGCACTGCCAGTTGGGCGTGACCAGGCAGAAGTTGTCCCAGCGCTGCGTGCTCCAGCTGTGCAGGGCGCGGTGCTTCTCGAACACCACATGGTCCAGGCCCTGGGCCTGCAGGTAGTGGCTCAGCGACAGGCCGGCCTGACCGCCACCGACGATGACGACCTCGTGCTGGGGGATGGTGGAAGTGGGCATGGCGGTTCTCCGGGGTTCAGGCAGGGGTGAAGGACAGAACGCGCACCTGCGCGTCGGGGCGGTCGGCGAAGGCCGCAGCGCGGGCTTCGGTGTCGGCCAGCTGGTCGAGCGCGGCCGAGCAGGCGAAGCCGTACCTGGCCTCGACACGCGCGCTCGCGATGGCCGTGGCCTCGCGTGCGCGGCGCAGGAAGTCGGCCAGCGCGTAGTCCTGGCCGGGGGTGAAGAAGTCCTCGATGACCAGCGACGGCGAGTAGGCGAGGCTCTCGCTGGCGTCGGGCCAGCGCAGGCGGTAGTGCATGGCGGGCATGTCGTGCTCTCGTTCAGGCAGGGATGGGTTCCAGCACGCGCTGGTACCAGGCTTCGTGCAAGGCGGCGCTGCGGGCCCAGCTGTGGGCCACGCAGACGGGCGGCGGCGCGGCCAGGCGCGGCTGCGCCAGTGCGTCGTCCAGGCCCGCGGCCATGGACGGCACGGACTCGGGATCGCACCAGGCCACGGCCGGCGTGCCGTCCAGCGTCTCGGTGAAGGGAGGCCGCCGCGAGACCAGCACGGGCGTGCCGCAGGCCAGGGCCTCGAGCGCGGCCAGGCCGAAGCCTTCGACCAGCGAGGGCATGGCCAGCACATCGGCGCGGCGCATCAGTGCGGGCAGCAGCGCGTCGGGCAGCGGGCCGGTGCGCAGCACGGCCTGCTGCGGGCCTTCGGCCAGGCCCTCCTCTCGCAGCGCGGCCTGCCAGTCGCGCCGCGCGGCGCCATGGTCCAGCATGCTCGCGCCACCGGCCACGACCAGGCGGGCATCCGCCCAGGCCACGTTGTCGGCGCGCCGCTGCGCGAAGGCCCGCAGCAGCCGCACCGTGTTCTTGCGCGCCTCCACGCCACCGACCAGCAGCACCACCGGGCCGGTGGCCGCGGGCAGGCCCAGGGCGGCGACGGCCGCGGCATCGCCAGGCGCGGGTGCGGGCCGGTAGCGCTGCAGGTCCACGCCGTTGAACATGCGCTCGGCCGGCCGCACCAGGGTGTCGCGGAAATGCCGGCACCAGCCGTCGCTGACACAGGCCACGCCGTCGGCAGCGCGCCAGGCGCGCTCCTGCCAGCGGTTGAGCAACGGCTGGCTGAAGTCGTCCAGGTGGTGCACCGTGCGCAGCCAGGGCGGCAGCCGGTAGCCGGCCTCGCGCAGCAGCGCGAGCGCGTTGCCCGACAGGCTGTCCTGTGCGTGCATCAGGTCGAAGCCGCCGCGTGCGATCAGCGGGGGCAGGGCTTGGACCAGCGCATCGATGCGCTGCGCGACCTGGGCCACGAGGTCGCCCTGCAGTGCCGGCAGTGCGATGGTCTCGACCGGAAAGCGCACGGTGCGGAACAGGCGTTCGCCGGGCTCGGCCGAGGCGATCACGGTCACCGCATGGCCGCGCCGTCGCAAGGCCTCGGCCAGCTCCAGCGTGTGGACCACGCCACCGCGCGGACGCACGGAATGGGTCAGCAGTGCGATCCTCATGGGGCCCTCCGCGCTTCGACGCCGGCGGCGATGAAGGGCTGCTGCGCGAGGTCCCAGAGCGGCACGCGCGCATCGCCGAGCTGCAGGGCCAGCACGCTGCCGCGGTGCACGGTGCCCACATCGGCGCAGGCGATGCCGCGCGCGGCGAAGCGGGCGAGGGTCTCCTCGGCCTGGGCCGGCCGCACACTGAGCACGTAGCCGAAGCTCGGGAAGGCCGTGAGCCAGCGCAGGCGCAGGGCCGCGCCTTCGGGGTCGGACCAGTCCGGCACGCTGGCCGGACGGGGCAGGCGGGCCAGATCGACCGTGGCGCCCACGCCGGAGCATTCCAGCAACATCAGTGCCGTGCCCAGCACGCCGGCCATGCTGATGTCCTTGCCGGCATCGACGAGGCCGGCCTCCGCCAGCGCGGGCAGCAGCGCCATGTCGCCGCGCAAGCGCTCGGCCGGCGCCGGGGTCGAAGCGTTCCAGAACGGCGCATCGCCCTGCCACTGGCCGCGCAGATCGACGGCCACGAGCAGGCGGTCACCAGCCTGGGCGGCGAAACTGCTGATGAGCCGCTGGGCCCGGCCCAGCACGGCCACAGCCAACTGGCCGCGGGCGGCGCGCCGGTGGGTGGGGCCGCCGACCAGGGGCACCCCGTAGCGCTCGGACGCCGCGCGCATGCCGGCCAGCACCTCGCGGCCCTGCTCCGCACTGCCGGCCCACAGCGCATCGACCACGGCCAGCGCGCGGCCGCCCATGGCCGCGATGTCCGACAGGTTGACCATGACCGCGCTGTAGCCCGCGAACCAGGGCTGCTGTTCGACGAAGTCCTGCACCAGGCCTTCGATGGCCAGCAGCAGGTGGCCCTCGCCTCCCGAGGCGTCGGGCAGCACGGCGCAGTCGTCGCCGTTCGGCACCGCCGTGGCGAAGGCCGTCGGCGCCAGCTGCGGCAGCACGGCCGCGATGTCGCGCTTGTGCGCAAAGCCGCGGCTCGCGCGCAGCGCGCCGGCCAGCTGTTCCAGCATGGTCGTTTCAAGAATCGCGCTCATGACGGCCTCCGCGGCGAGACCACGAAGCCGGCGTACGGGGTGTCGCAGGGCGGGTAGTGCGCGAGGTCGGCGCGCATCAGCGCGTGCATGCGGCCGTGCAGCACCATTTCGTCCAGCACCTGCCAGTGCAGGCGCTCGAACAGCGGCACGTTCTGCGCCTGCACATGGGCCAGGAACTCGCGGCAGCCCAGCGCGTGCGCGCTGCTGACGGCCAGCCGGATCAGCTCGGTGCCCAGTGCGCTGCTCTGGCGGAACGCGCGCCGCACCGCCAGGCGGGAGCCCCACCACAGGCCGGGCGAGGCTTCGTGGATGCGCACCGTGCCCACCATCTGGTAGGCCTCGCCGGCCAGCACCGACAGCGCGACCAGGGTGTGCAGGCTGGGTTCGCCGTCGATGGCATCGCGGTCGTCGCCCCCTCGTCCGCCAAACAGGCCCTGCTCGGTGCAGAACACCTGGTGGCGCAGCGCAGCCGCCTCGCGCAGCATCCAGCCATCGCTGGCCCATTGCACGCGGAAGGCCTGGGGCCGGTAGTCGGTGGCGAGGTCGCACCAGGGGATGGCGTGGGCGGTGAACATGGGCGTCTCCTTCAGACGGCCAGCGGCGCTTCGTACCGAGACAGCGTGGAGCAGGCCGCGCAGCGCCCGCAGCCGGCCTTGATGTCCGCCGCGCGCACGCCGGCCTCGGCCACCATCGCGCCCAGCGGCTCCAGCACGCTGCGCATGAACTCCGGCGAGGGCGCGGCGCGGTCCTCCAGCGGCGTGCCGCTGATCGGCACGAAGGGCACGACGAAGGGGTAGACGCCGAGGTCCAGCAGGCGCCGGCTGGTGGCCAGCAGGGTCTCGGCGCTGTCGCCCAGGCCGGCCAGCAGGTAGGTGCTGACCTGGCCGCGGCCGAACACGTCCACAGCCGCGGCGAAAGCATCCCAGTAACGCGCCATCGGCACCTCGGCCTTGCCGGGCAGGATCTGGCGGCGCAGGTCGTCGCCGATCACCTCCAGGTGCATGCCCAGCGTGTCCACGCCGGCGTCCTTGAGGCGCTGGAACCAGGCGTCGGTGTCGGGCGGCTCGCACTGGGCCTGCAGCGGCAGGTCGACGGCGGCGCGGACGGCCTGCGCGCTCTCGCACAGGATGAGCGCGCCGCGGTCGGGCGTGGGCGGCGTGCCGGTGGTCATGACCATGTGCTTCACACCGTCCAGTTCCACCGCGGCCTTGGCGACCTCCGCGAGCTGCGCGGGTGTCTTGCGCGCGATGGTGCGGCCGGCCGCCAGCGACTGCCCGATCGCGCAGAACTTGCAGGCCTTGCGCCGGCTCTCGTAGCGGATGCAGGTCTGCAGCACGGTGGTGGCCAGGACGTCGGCGCCGTGCAGCGTGGCGATCTGGTGGTAAGGGATGCCCTCGGCCGTCTGCAGGCCGTAAAAGTGCGGCGCACGCGGAAAGGCGATGCTGGCGATCGGGATGCTGCCGCGCCGCAGCAGGCTGCGGCCGTCCGGCCCGGGCGCGTCGGCCACGAAGGGCGAGCTGAAGGCCGTCGCCGTGTGCACCGGCACCATCAGCGTGACGCCGTCCACCGTCACGGCCTTGTGGTCCGACTGGCCGGCACCGCCGCGCCGGCTGGCAGCGCCCGCGCCGGGGTCGACCAGGCGCAGGCCCTGGCTCTGCAGCTCGGTCATCAGCTGGCGCGTGCGTTCGGAAGAAGCGTCGACAAGGTCGAGGACGGCGGTGTTCATGGGCGGGGCTCCGAACGTGGGGATGTCAGGCGACGCGGCGCAGCGGCGCGTCGGCTTCGGGCAGGGGGAGGTCGGCTTCGCCGGCCAGCGGTTCGGCCTCATGAGAACCGGGCGGCATGGGCATGGTGGTGCGTGCCGCGTCGCGCCGGATCGCCAGGCGCAGCAGCTCGGGCCGCGCGTAGTGGCCCACTGCGTCCATCATGCGTTTGCGCTTGTCGATGAGCGCGAAGTCGAGGTCGGCGACGACCAGGCCCTCGCCCTCGGTCAGGGGCTCGGCCAGGTACTTGCCCTCGGGCGAGACGATCGCGGTGTGGCAGCCGCCGCGCAGCGCGCCCTGCAGCTTCTCGTCGGGCGTGACGGCGCGGACCTGCGCGTCGTGCAGCCAACCCGTGGCGTTGACGACGAAGCAACCCGACTCCAGCGCGTGGTGGCGAATCGTCACGCCCATCTGCTCCGCGAAGATCGGCCCCACCAGCGAGCCGGGGAACTGCGCGCAGTGGATCTCCTCGTGCTCGGCCATCAGCGCGTAGCGGGCCAGCGGGTTGTAGTGCTCCCAGCAGGCCAGCGCGCCGACGCGGCCGGCGCGCGTGTCCACGGTCGTGAGGCCGGCGCCATCGCCCTGGCCCCAGACCATGCGCTCGTGGTAGGTCGGCGTGATCTTGCGGCGCTTGAGCACCAGGCGTCCGTCGGCGTCGAAGACGAGCTGGGTGTTGTACAGGCTGCCGTGG
Organism: uncultured Pseudorhodoferax sp.; assembly: GCA_913776795.1. Next base: position 7,752 of record CAJYRH010000032.1, read on the forward strand.
TCGCGCTCGTTCACGCCCAGCACCACCACCATGCCATGCTCGCGGGCGGCAGCGGCCACTGCATCGGTCAGCGGGCCGGGCACCGTGGGCGCGCGCTGCATCAGCAGCAGGTGGTCCGCACCCTGCAGCACCGGCGGCTGCACGAACGAGAAGTAGGGGTAGTAGGGCACGAAGGTCTCGGGGAAGACGATCAGCTCCACGCCCTGCCTGGCCGCATCGCGCAGCGTCTCGAGCACGCGCGCCAGCGTGCCGTCGGCGCTGGCGAGGTCGGGCGCGATCTGTGCCGCCGCCGCGCGGACCTTGCGGTGCGCGGAACTCATGCGCCCTCTCCTTCGCACGGCGACGCAACGTCTGCCACGGCACGGGAGGCCGCGGAGCAGGCCATGCCAGCGCAGCCGCGGAGCCGGCTCTGCCGGGCCGCCGGGTGCGCCCCCTGGGGGGGATGCGCGCACACGCAGTGGGCGCGAAACGGGAGGTGCATCACAGCGTCCAGGTGTCGAGGATGACCGCGCCAGCCTTCTTGTGCAGCAGCACGATGTCCAGCACGTCCAGCGGGTTGATCGGCCGCACGCCCTCGATCAGCGAGCCCTCGCCATGGCCGTACAGGGCCTGCAGCGCGAAGCGGCAGGCATAGACCTTGCCGCCTTCGGCGATGAACTTGGTGATCTGGTTGTTGAAGTTCTGGTGGCCCGGGAAAGCCTCGTCGCCGATCTTCGGAAAGCCGCGCTTGACGCCCAGCGTGACGCCGGGCCCGTACAGCAGCACCGAGGTGTCGTAGCCCTTGCGCTGCAGCCGTGTGGCCTGCAGCAGGTTCACGAAGCCGATGGAGCCTTCGAAAGCCACCGTGTGGAAGGTGACCAGGGCCTTCTCGCCGGGATCGGCCTTCACGTCCTCGAAGACCTTCTCTTCGTAGTCGACCAGGAAGTCGCCGTTGCGGTGTGCGGGATGCGTGACTTGGGGCATGGTGGTCCTCGTGCGGTTGGGTTGGGTGGCCGGCGGGAAGGCCGGTCGCCAGCCTCATTGCGAAGGACGTACCAGGCGGGCCCAGGACCATGCGATCAAGGTCCGATCAAAGCAGCGTCAAGGCCGCCCGGCGATGTGCGCGAGCCCGTGCAGGCCAACCCGCCCCATGCACCAGCACAACGCGCGGGCCATGCAATCAATGCACCCGATCATTGGCCGACGTGCACCAAGCTGCGCCGTGCACAGCCATGCAATCAGCCCTTGCAGCAGGCAAACTCACCGGATGCCCTTCTCCCACTGGGTCCACCGCCTCAAGTCCAGCCCGCTGCCGGCCTACCAGCTGATCCCCGACCTGATCGCCGAGGACCTGCAGCAGGGCCGGCTGGCACCGCGCGAGCGCCTGCCCCCGCTGCGCGAGCTGGCGACCAGGTTGCAACTCAACTACACGACCGTCGTGCAGCGGCACGGCCGCCAGGCCCGCGTTGGCGCCCTCCAGCAGCGCCTGCATCGCGGGGTGGTCCTCGATCTCGGGCGGCATGTT
>CAJYRH010000033.1 GCA_913776795.1 uncultured Pseudorhodoferax sp.
TCCGAATCCGCTGCCATGCAGTACCTGTCGGCCTACTCGGGCTGCACGATGGGCGAGTACTTCCGCGACCGCGGCGAAGACGCGCTGATCGTCTATGACGACCTGTCCAAGCAGGCCGTGGCCTACCGCCAGGTCTCGCTCCTGCTGCGCCGCCCGCCAGGCCGCGAAGCCTACCCCGGCGACGTGTTCTACCTCCACAGCCGTCTGCTCGAGCGCGCCGCCCGCGTGAACGCCGACTACGTGGAAACCTTCACCAAGGGTGAAGTCAAGGGCAAGACCGGTTCGCTGACGGCCCTGCCGATCATCGAAACTCAGGCCGGCGACGTGTCCGCCTTCGTGCCGACCAACGTGATCTCGATCACCGACGGCCAGATCTTCCTGGAAACCTCGCTGTTCAACGCCGGCATCCGCCCCGCCATCAACGCCGGTATCTCGGTGTCGCGCGTGGGTTCCTCGGCCCAGACCAAGATCATCAAGAACCAGTCCGGCGGCATCCGTACCGACCTGGCGCAGTACCGCGAGCTGGCTGCGTTCGCGCAGTTCGCTTCCGACCTGGACGAGGCCACCCGAAAACAGCTGGACCGCGGTGCCCGCGTGACGGAACTGCTCAAGCAGGCCCAGTACGCGCCGCTGCCGATCAGCCTGATGGGCGCCACGCTGTTCGCCGTGAACAAGGGCTTCATGGACGACATCGACGTCAAGAAGGTGCTGCCGTTCGAGCATGGCCTGCACGCCTACCTGAAGGACAAGAACGCCGCGCTGCTGGCCAAGCTGGAGTCGAGCAAGGCCCTGGACAAGGACGCGGAAGCCGAGCTGTCGGCCGCCATCGGCGCGTTCAAGAAGTCCTTTGCCTGATCACCTGAGCGAAGGAGTCTTGCATGGCTGCTGGTAAAGAGATTCGCGGCAAGATCAAGTCGGTCGAGAACACCAAGAAGATCACCAAGGCCATGGAAATGGTCTCGGTCTCCAAGATGCGCAAGGCCCAGGACCGGATGCGCGCTGCGCGTCCGTACGCCACCAAGATCCGCGACATCGCGGCCCACCTTGGCGAGGCGAATCCGGAGTACACGCACGCCTTCATGAAGACGAACGAAGCCAAGGACGTTGGCTTCATCGTCGTGACGACCGACAAGGGCCTGTGCGGTGGCTTGAACACCAACCTGCTGCGTCTGCTGACGGGCAAGCTGCGCGATGTGCAGACCGCCGGCGGTACGCCGCTGACGGTGGCCATCGGTGGCAAGGGACTGGGGTTCCTGAACCGCATGAACGCCAAGGTCGTCGCCCACGTGACGCACCTGGGCGACACGCCGCACCTGGACAAGCTGGTCGGCCCCGTCAAGGTGCTGCTCGACGCGTACGCCGAAGGCAAGCTCGGCGCGGTCTACCTCTGCTACACCCGCTTCATCAACACGATGAAGCAGGAGTCGGTGATCGAGCCGCTGCTGCCTCTGTCGAGCGCGAAGATCAGCGACGAGGCCAAGGCCGAAGCCGCGGCGACCACGCACAGCTGGGACTACATCTACGAGCCCGACGCGCAATCCGTCATCGACGAACTGCTGGTCCGCTACGTGGAGGCGCTGGTCTACCAGGCCGTGGCCGAGAACATGGCGTCGGAGCAATCCGCGCGCATGGTGGCCATGAAGTCCGCGACCGACAACGCCGGCAATGTGATTGCCGAGCTCAAGCTGGTCTACAACAAGTCGCGTCAGGCGGCGATCACGAAGGAACTCTCCGAGATCGTCGCGGGTGCCGCTGCGGTCTGACGGCCCGCCCGATTCAAAATTTTTGGAGCAACCAATGGCTCAAGCACAAGGCAAGATTGTTCAATGTATCGGCGCTGTGGTGGACGTCGAGTTCCCGCGCGACCAGATGCCCAAGGTCTACGATGCACTCAAGATGGATGGCTCGGCGCTGACGCTGGAAGTCCAGCAGCAGTTGGGTGACGGCGTGGTCCGCACCATTGCGCTGGGTTCGTCCGACGGCCTGCGCCGCGGTTCCGTTGTGTTCAACACCTCGGCCCCGATCACGGTGCCCGTGGGCAAGGCCACGCTGGGCCGCATCATGGACGTGCTGGGCAGCCCGATCGACGAACGCGGCCCGGTCGACCAGACCCTGACCGCCTCGATCCACCGCAAGGCCCCGGCCTACGACGAGCTGTCGCCCTCGCAGGAACTCCTGGAGACCGGCATCAAGGTGATCGACCTGGTGTGCCCGTTCGCCAAGGGCGGCAAGGTCGGTCTGTTCGGCGGTGCCGGCGTGGGCAAGACCGTGAACATGATGGAACTCATCAACAACATCGCCAAGGCCCACAGCGGTCTGTCGGTGTTCGCTGGTGTGGGCGAACGTACCCGCGAGGGCAACGACTTCTACCATGAGATGGCCGATTCCGGCGTCGTGAACCTGGAGAACCTGGAAGAGTCCAAGGTGGCCATGGTCTACGGACAGATGAACGAGCCGCCGGGCAACCGTCTGCGCGTGGCCCTGACCGGCCTGACCATTGCCGAGTCGTTCCGCGACGAAGGCAAGGACGTGCTGTTCTTCGTGGACAACATCTACCGCTACACGCTGGCCGGTACCGAAGTGTCCGCTCTGCTGGGCCGCATGCCGTCCGCCGTGGGCTACCAGCCAACGCTGGCCGAGGAAATGGGCCGCCTGCAAGAGCGCATCACCTCGACCAAGGTGGGCTCGATCACCTCGATCCAGGCCGTGTACGTGCCGGCGGACGACTTGACCGACCCCTCGCCCGCCACGACCTTCGCCCACCTGGATTCCACCGTGGTGCTGTCGCGTGACATCGCTTCGCTGGGCATCTACCCCGCCGTGGACCCGCTGGACTCCACCAGCCGCCAGCTGGATCCGCTGGTGGTCGGTGCCGACCACTACGACACTGCTCGCGCCGTGCAGGGGACGCTGCAGCGCTACAAGGAGCTGCGCGACATCATCGCCATCCTGGGCATGGACGAACTCGCGCCGGAAGACAAGCTGGCCGTGGCCCGCGCCCGCAAGATCCAGCGTTTCCTGTCGCAGCCCTTCCACGTCGCCGAAGTGTTCACGGGCTCGCCCGGCAAGTACGTGCCGCTGGCCGAAACCATCCGTGGTTTCAAGATGATCACGGCCGGGGAGTGCGACCACCTGCCCGAGCAGGCCTTCTACATGGTCGGCACCATCGACGAGGCCTTCGAGAAGGCCAAGAAGATCGCCTAAGCAGGCGCTGGAAGGAACCCCATGGCAACGACATTCCAGGTCGACGTCGTCAGTGCCGAGGAGTCCATCTTCTCGGGTGAGGCCCGCTTCGTGGCCTTGCCCGGCGAGGCCGGCGAGCTCGGCATCTACCCGCGCCACGTGCCGCTGATCACGCGCATCAAGCCCGGTTCTGTGCGCATCGAGCGGCCCGATGGCAGCGAAGAGTTCATCTTCGTGGCCGGCGGCATTCTCGAGGTGCAGCCCAATGCCGTCACCGTGCTGTCCGACACCGCCATCCGCGGCAAGGATCTGGACGACGAGAAGGCCAACGCGGCCAAGGCCGCTGCCGAAGAAGCATTGCGCAACGCCAAGGGCGAGCTGGACATCGCCAAGGCGCAATCCGAGTTGGCCGTCATGGCTGCCCAGATTGCGGCGCTGCGCAAGTACCGTCAGAAGAAGTAAGCCGCGCTCCAACGCAACTCCATCCGAGTTGCATGGTCAGCCGAGAAAACGCCACGAACCTCTGGTTTGTGGCGTTTTCGTTTTGGGACTCAGCGCAGTTCGATGTGGTCGGGCAGGCGGTTGGCGCGCGTTGCGCCTGCGGGTTGCGGGAAATGCGTCACCAGCACCGCCGACACCTCCTCGAGCGCTGTCGCCAAGCCGTCTTCCACGCTGCCGCGGCGCAGCAGCTGTCCCCATCGCACGACCATTGCCTGCCACTGCGCCGCGTCCACATGCCGGTTCAACCCGCGGTCGGCCACGAGCTCGATGGCGTGCTCGGCCAGCAGCAGATAGATCAGCACGCCGTTGTTGTGCTCGGTGTCCCACACGCGCAGCTTGCCGAACATCGCGACGGCGCGCTCGCGCGCGGTGGCGTCACGCAGCAGGTAGCTGGTGGGCAGGGCGGCCTCGACGCAGATGCGCACCTCGCCGGTGTGGTGCTCTTCGCTGGCGGAGATGCGGCGCTCCAGCCGCTCAAGCGCCGCATGCGGCAGCGCCGTGTGCGCGTCGCCCACATCGATCCACCGGTGTGCCAGAAAGCGCTTCAGCCGCATCCAGATCTGTGCCATGGGCCTTGTGTTCCTCACCAGTCGCCGGAGGCGCCGCCGCCGCCGAAGTCGCCGCCACCGCCGGATCTGAAGCCGCCACCATCGGAGCCGAAGCCACCCCCGCCCCCGGACCAGCCGCCTCCGAAACCGCCTGCACCGCCGGCCCAACCGCCCGGCCCCGGGCCGATGCGCCCTCGTCCGCGCGGCCCACCCGAGCGCAGCACCGGGCCTAACCCTGCAAAGAGCGCGATGACAAAGGCCAACAGCGCCACGCCAAGCGCAAGCCACCACACCGTCTGCAGCACCAGCGCCACGAACGCGCCGGCTGCGATGCCCGTTGCGGCAGCGCCCAGGCGTCGCCCGAACAGACTGCGCAGGATGCCGGCGGCCACCGGCACGGCGAAGAACAGCGCGAACAACAGCGGTGCCAGCATGTCTTCGTCCAGGCCGTCCCCGCCTTGCCTGGGGGCCGGCCCGGGCGTCGGCAGGCTCTCCCCGCGGATGCGTGCGTCCAATTGCGCGACGCCGGCCTGCAGTGCGCCCGCAAAGTCGCTTCGGCGCAGCCGCGGCGTGATGGCCTCGTCGATGATCTGCTTGGCCGCGAGATCGGGAATGGCGCCTTCCAGCGTCTTGGCCACTTCGATGCGCAGCCGTCGGTCGTTGATGGCGACCAGCAGCAGCACGCCGTCGCCGATGTCGCGGCGGCCGATCTTCCAGGCGTTGGCCACGCGGTTGGCATAGGCCGCGATGTCTTCTGGCGCCGTTGTCGCGACCACCAGCACGACCACCTGGGCGCCGCGCTCCTGCTCAAGCCGTGCCAGCACCTGCTCGAGCTGCAAGCGCTGGGCCGCATCCAGCGTGCCGGTGGTGTCGACCACGTGCGCAGTGAGCGCAGGAACGGCTTGCACGGGCTGGGCCTGCGGCATGGGCGCGGCGAGCAGCAGTGCCGCCCATAGCCCGAACCGCGCAAGCCAGCAGCCCAAGGCCTACTTCTTCTGGAAGTCGACCACCGGCGGGGCCGAGATCTGCGCTTCGTTGGCGACCGTGAAGCTTGGCTTGGCGTCATAGCCGAACACCTTGGCCGTCAAATTCGTGGGGAAGCTGCGCGCAAGCACGTTGTACTCCTGCACGGTCTGGATGTAGCGGTTGCGTGCCACGGTGATGCGGTTCTCGGTGCCTTCCAGTTGCACTCGCAGGTCGCGGAATCCCTGGTTTGCCTTGAGGTCGGGATAACGCTCGCTCACCACCATGAGGCGCGACAGGGCGCTGCCGAGCTCGCCTTGGGCTGCCTGGAACTTCGCCATGGCCTCGGGGTTGTTCAGGGTCTGCGGCGTGACCTGGATGGCGGTGGCCTTCGACCGGGCCTCGACTACCTTGGTCAGCGTGTCCTGCTCGAACGCGGCTTCACCCTTGACCGTCGCGACGATGTTGGGCACCAGATCGGCGCGGCGCTGGTACTGGTTCAGCACCTCGCTCCAGGCCGCCTTGGATTGCTCGTCCAGCCGCTGGAAGTCGTTGTACCCGCAACCCGACAGGAATCCTGCCAGCGCGATGGTGAAAAGCCAATGCCGCATCTTCCAGTGCTCCCCCGAACCGACGCCACCGCCGGCCGGCACGGAGCATAGCGGAGCATTGGGGCGGGTCAGCAGCCGAGGAGCATGTGCTGCAATTCGTTGCACAATCGCGCGCACCGCAACCCTTGGTATGCCAAGCGCATGAGCAAAGCCCGATTGCAGTCCGCCACGCTGGCCGCAAGCGCCGACGACACCGAAGCTGCGTTCTACGACGCCATGCTGCATGCCGATGTGGATGCCATGATGGCTTGTTGGGCCGACGAGGACGAGATCGTGTGCGTCCACCCCGATGGGCCGAGGCTGGTCGGTGCCAGCGCCATCCGCGCCGCCTACGGTGCGCTTTTTTTGGCCGGCGCGGTACGCGTGCTGCCGCAGCGCACGCGCAAGATCGAGACCCTGACCTGCGCAGTGCACAGTGTGGTCGAACGCATCGAGGTGCTGACGGACAGCGGACCGCGCGCCGCTGAGGTCATCGCCACCAATGTCTACCTGAAAACCGCGCAGGGCTGGCGCATGGTCGCCCACCACGCCAGTGCCGATCGGCTCGGCGGTGGCCACGACCATGAGGCTGCCGCAGGGCCGCAGACCCTGCACTGAGTGAGTGGAGCGCATGGCGGCACTGCAGTCGATGGCGTACAGCGCGCCCTGGTGGCTGCCCGGCGGAGACTTGCAGACGATCTGGGCTTCGCTGTACGCCCAGCGGCGTCTGGGGCCCGCGCTGGCGTTCAAGCGCGAACGCTGGATCACACCGGACATGGACTTCATCGATGTGGACATGGCCGATGCCGCAGCCGATGCCATCGATCCAGCCGCCAGCCCCGAGCAGCGCACGCTGCTGGTCCTCTTCCACGGACTGGAAGGCTCGTCTGCCAGCCACTATGCCGAGGCCTTCGGCGACTTCGCGCGCCAGCACGGCATGGTGTACGCGGTGCCGCACTTTCGAGGCTGCAGCGGTGAACTCAACCTCGCGCCGCGCGCCTATCACTCCGGCGATTTCGAGGAGATCGGATGGATCCTGCGGCGCATGCGTGCACGGCATGCCGGGCCGATCGTCGCCGTCGGTGTGTCGCTTGGCGGCAATGCGTTGCTGCGCTGGGCACAGGAGATGGAGAGCGCTGCGTCGCAGTACGTCTCGGCCATCGCGTCGGTGTGCGCGCCGCTGGACCTGATGGCAGGTGGTATGGCGCTCGGCGCTGGATTCAACCGATGGGTCTACACGGGTATGTTTCTGCGCTCGATGAAGCCCAAGGCTTTGCGCAAGCTTGCACAGCATCCGGGGTTGTTCGACCGCGAGGTGCTGCTGTCGGCACGCGATCTGTACGCTTTCGACAATGTGTTCACGGCCCCGCTGCACGGCTACCGCAGTGTCGAGGACTACTGGCTGCGCGCGTCGGCCGGCCCGCATCTGGCGCGCATCCGCATTCCGGCGCTCGTGCTCAACGCGCGCAACGACCCGTTCGTGCCGGCCGCCAGCCTGCCCGGTCCCGACGCTGTGGGGCCGCATGTGACGCTGTGGCAGCCCGAGGAGGGCGGGCACGTCGGCTTCCCGCACGGCCCGTGGCCGGGCCATGTGCGTGCCATGCCCGATGCCGTGGGCAACTGGCTGTTGCGGGCCCTGCACTGATAATCCGCGGATGGATGACATCGTGCGCCAGGCCATCGCGAAGTGGCCCAACGTGCCGGATTGCTACGGCTGGCTGGGGCTGGACGCGCGCGGCGGCTGGTTCCTGCGTGATGCCCAGGCGCAGGCAGCGGGCAGCTTTGTGCAGGGCGGCGCCGCCAAGGGCGACCGGCTGAGCCACGACCGGCTACTGGCCTTCATCGGCCGCAACTACGCCTGTGACGCAAGGGGCTGCTGGTACTTCCAGAACGGTCCGCAGCGTGTGTACGTCGAGCTGGAGGCCGCGCCCTGGATCTGGCGCGTCGCGCCGGATTTGTCCCTGTCCGCCCACACCGGGGCGGCGGCCCGTCGCGAGCACGTGTTGCTGGATGATCAGGGGCGGGTGTTCGTGTCGACCGACCTGGGCCTGGGCCTGGTGCACTCGCTTGATGTGGAGCGCGTGGCCACTGCCGTGGAACAGGCGGGATGGGTGCTGGAGGAAGTAATGGCGGCCGACTTGCCAGGCCGCCATGGTTTCGTCACGAGCCCACAGTCGCTGGCGCAGGGCACGCCGGCCGCCTGAAACCGCCGGGCTGGGCTTACTTGGACGCGGCTTCTGCCGGTGCCCCGTCGGCTGCCGCTGCAGGCTGCGCAGGCTCCTGGAACTTGCCGCCGCCGGCGTTGCCAAGGTAGGCCACGGCCCGTGCAATCTCCAGATCAGCGAAATCGCCACCGCCCTGCGGCGCCATGGCGCCCTTGCCCTTGAGCGCATGTTCGACCAGCGTCTCGAACCCTTGGCCCAGGCGCGGACCCCAGGCCGCTGCGTCACCCAGCTTGGGTGCGCCGGCAACCCCCGACACGTGACAGGCCGCGCACTGGGCCTTGAACACGGTCTCGCCGTTGGCCAGCGGGCGGTTGGCATCGCGGATTTCCACGCTGCCGACCTTTTGCAGACGCGTCGCGACACCCTGGGCCAGCTCCTGCTCCGTCAAGCCGCCGAGCGCCATCGCCCTGGCGTCACTGCTGCCGGATGGCTTGACCGCCGACACCACGAAGTACACCAGCCCGATGATCACGAAGATCGGCACGATAAAGGAGAACAAGGTCGCCACCAGCAGTTGCTTGGGGTTCTTGATGGGGCCCGTATGGGCGCCGCCGTCCGCATGTTCGCTCATGTTGTCCTCAGTCTCGTCGGGGGCTTTTAGTCAGCCGGCGAGTATAACGGGCGGGTCCGGAGCGGACCCGTCGCGCACGTGCCCGGCGTTCAGGGCTGGTTGGTCCAGCCACCGCCAAGCGTCCTGTAAAGCGTGACCTGGTTCTGCAGCTGCGCCAGTCGCGTTTGGACCACTGCCTGTTGGGTTGCGAACAGCGAGCGCTGCGCGTCCAGCAGGTCGAGGTAGCTGGCCACGCCGTTGCGGTAGCGCAGGTCCGACAGCCTGAAGCGCACGGCTTCGGCATCTGCCTGGGCCCGTTGCGCGCGCAACTCCTCGCCCAGCGTGGCGCGACCAGCCAGGGCGTCGGCCACCTCGCGAAACGCGGTCTGGATCGCCTTCTCATACTGCGCCAGGGCAATGTCGCGCTGGACCTGGGCCGAATCGAGTCCTGCCTGGTTGCGACCGCCGTCGAAGATCGGCAGCAGCAGCTGCGGCGCCACGCTCCAGCCCCAGCTGCCGCCTTCGAAGAGGCCGGACAACTGCCCGCTGACCGTTCCGAAACCCGCCGTCAACGTGATCCGCGGGAAGAAGGCCGCACGCGCCGCACCGATGTTGGCGTTGGCCGAGCGCAGCAGCTGCTCTGCCTGGCGGATGTCCGGTCGCGCGGCCAGCACGTCGGAGGGCAGTCCGGCCGGCAGTTCGTTCATCAGAACGGCTGATTCCAGACGGTTCGTGGCCGGCTGGGCCGCGACGCGTTGTGCCCAGTCCGGCTGGCCCACCAGCAGCGTGATCAGGTTCTGGTCCTGGGCACGCTGGCGCTGCAGTTGTGCCAGCGTGGCGCGTGCCGCTTCCAGCAGCGACTGCGCCTGGCGCAGGTCCAGTTCCGTGGCCACACCACTGTCAAAGCGCAGCTGGGACAGCTTGGCGGAGTCCTCGCGCGTGGCCAGCGTCTGGCGCGTGAGCTCCAGCAGCTCGTCATCCGCCAGCAGGCTCAGGTATGCGTTCGCCACCGATGCCACGAGCGTGATCTGGGCCGACTTGCGTCCTTCCTCGGTGGCCAGGTACTGCGCCAGCGCAGCCTCACTGAGGCTGGCGACGCGGCCGAAGAAGTCCAGTTCCCAGGACGACAGCGTGAGCCCGACTTGGTACGCCGTGAGGCTTTCGCCATTGCCCTGCGGCGTGCGCGAGCCGCTTGCACCCACGCCGATGGTGGGCACGCGGTCGGCGCGCTGGATGCGGTACTGCGCACGCGCCTGCTCGATGTTGAGCACGGCCACGCGCAGGTCACGGTTGTTGGCCAGCGCCAGTTCCACCAGGGAGCGCAGCCGCGCATCGGTGAAGAAGCTCTGCCACGGGATGTCGGCCGCCGGCTGGGCCGCGGCAGCGGGGCTGGTTGCGCCAGGCCACTGCGCGGCCACCGGCGCGGCGGGCCGCTCGTAGGTCGGCATGAACGAGCAGCCGGCCACGAGGGCTGTCAATGCGGCCAGCGCCAGTGCCGACAGGCGTGCTGCGGTTGGTTTCCTAGTCATGTGCGCCTCCCTTGGCTTCCTCCATGCCGGCTTCGCGCGCATGGGCTTCGTGGATCTCCTGCTGGCGCTTGCTGCCCTTGAACAGCTTGCGCACGACCACGAAGAACACCGGCACAAAGAACACGGCCAGCAGCGTGCCGCTGACCATGCCGCCGATCACGCCGGTGCCGATCGCGCGTTGGCTGGCCGAGCCGGCACCGGAGGCGATGAACAGCGGCACCACGCCCAGGCCGAAAGCCAGCGAGGTCATGATGATGGGCCGGAACCGCAGGTGCGCGGCCTCCAGCGCCGCTTCCACCACGCCCTTGCCCTGCGCCTGCAGGTCCTTGGCAAACTCGATGATCAGGATCGCGTTCTTCGCCGACAGCCCGATGATGGTGATCAGGCCGACCTGGAAGTACACGTCGTTCGCATAGGAGCGCAGCAGCGTGGCCAGCAATACGCCGAGCACGCCCAGCGGCACCACCAGGATCACGGCCAGCGGGATCGACCAGCTCTCGTACAGCGCGGCCAGGCAAAGGAACACAGCCAGGATCGCGAAGCCGTACAGGATGATGGCCTGCGAGCCGGCGAGCTTCTCCTCGCGCGACTGACCGGTCCATTCGAAGCCGAAGCCGGCCGGCAGCTGGGCCGCCAGCTTTTCCATCTCGGCCATCGCCGCGCCCGTGCTCTGGCCCGGTGCAGCGTCGCCGCTGATGCGCATCGCCGGGTAGCCGTTGTAGCGCACCGTCTGCATGGCGCCGGTCACCCAGCGCGTGGTCGCGAAGGCTGACAGCGGCACGGGCTGGCCCTGCGCGTTGGCCGCGTTCAACCGCAGCAGGTCTTCAGGCTGCATGCGGGCCGGTGCGTCGGCCTGCACGATCACGCGTTGCAGCCGGCCGCGGTTCGGGAAGTCGTTGATGTAGCTCGAGCCCAGCGCGGTCGACAGCGCGGTGTTGATCGCGTCGAACCCCACGCCCAGGGCCTGGGCCTTGTCGCGGTCGATGTCGATCTGCAGCTGCGACGCGTCTTCCAGTCCGTCCGGCCGTACCTGCGCCAGGACCTTGCTCTGCGAGGCCATGCCCAGCAGCTGGTTGCGCGCATTCAGCAGTGCCTGGTGGCCCTGGCCGGCGCGGTCCTGCAGACGGAACGAGAAGCCGCTGGCGTTGCCCAGTTCGGGGATCGGCGGCGGGCTCAGCGGATAGATGAACGCATCGCGGATGCGCGACAGCGCACCGAAGGCGCGGCCGGCCAATGCGCTCGCCGAGTTCGCCGGATCGTGCCGTTCGTCCCAGTCCTTGAGCGTCACGAAGGCCAGGCCCGAGTTCTGGCCCTGGCCCGAGAACGAGAAGCCCAGCACGCCGACCATGCTCTCGACCTCAGGCTGCTTGAGCATGAAGCCTTCGACCTGCTGCATCACGTCCAGCATGCGTTCCTGTGTGGCGCCCGGCGGCAACTGCACGTTGACGATGATGTTGCCCTGGTCTTCCTGCGGCAGGAACGAGGTGGGCAGGCGCTGGTACATGAGGACGACGGCGCCGATGATGGCCGCGTAGATGATCAGGTAGCGCGCCGCACCCTTGAGCATGCGCGCCACCACGCCCTCGTAGCCCTTGGCCGTGCGCGAGAAGCTGCGGTTGAACCAGCCGAAGAAGCCGCGCTTCTCATGATGGTGGCCAGCTTCCACGGGCTTGAGCAGCGTGGCGCACAGCGCCGGCGTCAGCGACAGTGCGAGGAATGCCGAGAACGCGATCGAGACCACCATCACCGCCGAGAACTGACGGTAGATGTTGCCGGTGGAGCCCGCAAAGAACGCCAGCGGCACGAACACCGAGATCAACACCACGGTCACGCCGATGATGGCGCCCGAGATCTGCTGCATGGCCTTCTTGGTGGCGTCCAGCGGCGACAGGCCTTCCTCGCTCATGATGCGCTCGACGTTCTCCACCACGACGATGGCGTCGTCCACCACGATGCCGATCACCAGCACCATGCCGAACATGGTCAGCACGTTGATCGAGAAGCCCAAGGCCAGCAGCGCGGCGAAGGTGCCCAGCAGCGCGATCGGCACCACCAACGTGGGGATCAGCGTGTAGCGCCAGTTCTGCAGGAACAGGAACATCACGAGGAAGACCAGCGCCACGGCCTCCAGCAGCGTGTGCGTCACCTGCTCGATCGAGATGCTCACGAACCTGGAGCTGTCGTAGGGCACGTCGTACTTCACACCCTGCGGGAAGAATCTGGACAGCTCATCCATCTTCTGGCGCAGCAGGCGCGCCGACTCCAGCGCATTACCCCCCGGCGAGGGCTGGATGCCCAGGCCGACCGCCGGCGTGCCGTTCAGGCGCGCCGAGGTCGCGTAGCTCTGGCCGCCGATCTCGATGCGGGCCACGTCCTTCAGGCGCACGGTGGAGCCGTCGGGATTGGCGCGCAGCACGATGTTCTCGAATTGCGCCACGTTGGACAACTGGCCCTTGACGACCACGGTGGCGGCGATGCCCTGGCCCGCCACGTTCGGCAGGTCGCCGATGGTGCCGGAGGCGACCTGGGCGTTCTGTGCGCGGATCGCGGCCGACACCTCGGCCGAAGAGATTTTCACGCCCTGCATCTTGGCCGGGTCCAGCCAAATCCGCATGGCGGTCTCCGAGCCGAACAGCTGCACCTGGCCGATGCCCTTGACGCGTTGCAGTTCGGGCTGGACGTTGCGTGCGGCGTAGTCGCCCAGCTCCACCGGGGTGAAGGCGGGGTTGTCCGAAGACAGCATCACGAACGCCAGGAAGTTGTTGCGCGACTTGTCCACGCGCACACCCTGCTGCGTCACCGCGGCGGGAAGGCGCGGTGACGCGCGCGACAGTCGGTTCTGCACGTCCACCTGGGCCAGATCGGCGTTGGTACCGGGCTCGAAGGTGACCGTGATGGTGCCGGTGCCGTCGGCCTGGGCCACCGACTCCACGTAGATCAGGCCCGGCGAGCCGTTCATCTCGCGTTCGATGACGGACAGCACGCTGTCCTCCAGCGTCTGCGCGGAGGCGCCCGGGTAGGTGGTGTTGATGATGATGGCCGGTGGCGCCACCGGCGGGTATTGCGAGATCGGCAGCTGGGTGATCGAGACCGCGCCCATCACGATGATGAACAGCGCGATCACCCAGGCAAAGATCGGGCGATCGATGAAGAACTTGGCCATGGATGCTTGCCTTGCTTCTTATGGCCTGGGGGCCGCGGCGGGTGCGGCGGCCGAGGCTGCGGGCGCCGGGGACTGGCCTGGTGGCTGCCATGGCACAGCCTTGACCGGCGTGCCCGGCGGCAGCATCTGCAGCTTCTGGAAGCCGTCGACCATGACCTGCTCGCCCGCATTGAGGCCTTCGGTCACGATCCAGCGGTTGTTCTGGCCGGCGGTGATCTTGACCTGGCGCTTCTCCAGCTTGCCGCCTTCGCCGACCACGGTCAGCGTGTTGCCGCTCTCGCCGCGCGTCACGGCCTGCTGCGGCACCGCGATGGCGTTGCTGGCCTGTGCCTGCTCGATCTGCACGCGCACGTACAGACCTGGCAGCAGTTCTCCCTTGGGGTTGGGCACTTCCGCGCGCAGCGTGATCTGGCCCGTCGTCGGGTCCACCGTCAGGTCGGAGAACAGAAGCTTGCCCGGCAGCGGGTAGGTGCTTCCGTCTTCCAGCAGCACGCGCACACTCGCGCCATCGCCATTGCCGGCGCGCTTGAGCGTGCCGGCCTCCATGGCGCGGCGCAGGCGCAGCGCGTCGCTCGCCGACTGCGTGAAGTTCACATACAGAGGGTTGATCTGCTGGACCACGGCCAACGGCGTCGCTTCGCCCTGGCCGACCAATGCACCCTCGGTCACGAGCGCGCGGCCGATGCGGCCGGAGATCGGCGCCGTGACGGCCGCATAGTCCAGGCTGATCTTGGCCGTCTGCACGGCCGCCTTGGCCACGGCCAGGTCGGCCTCGGCCTGGGCGCGTGCCGCCACGGCGTCCGCGAAATCCTGCTTGCTGATGGCATTGGCAGCCACCAGCGGCTCGTAGCGCTTGGCGACCTCGGCGGTTCGCGTCACGGCAGCCTGGGCGCGCAGCACCTGGGCCTGGGCGCTCTGGTAGGTGGCCTGGTAGGGCGCGGGGTCGATCGCGAACAGCGGCTGCCCAGCCTTCACGTCGCTGCCTTCCTTGAACAGGCGGCGCTGCAGGATGCCGGCAGCGCGGGCGCGCACCTCTGCCATGCGCGAGGCTTCCAGCCGGCCCGGCAATTCGGTGACCAGCCCGATGTCGCCCGGCGTCGCCACGACCACGCCGACCTCGGGCGGCGGCATGCCGCCGGCGGCTTTGGCTGGAGCGCCGTCGGCCTTTTTGTCGCCCTGGCCGCAGGCGACCAGCAACACGGCCACGGCCAACACGATGGGCCGCAGCGGGGCCGCCGCAGCACTCAGAGAACCAAGACGCAACGCAGACATGCGATTCCTTCCTCAGACAACGACACAACGCCGCAACCGCCGCCGAGGCGGTGGCTCCGGTCTCCTTCTTGGAATGGGTGGGATGGTGGATCAGGCGATGGCCGACTGAGCGTGGCCGCTGGTCCCAGAACGCCCCAACGCCGTCGCAGTGTAGCTTACTTACATACAATGTTGAATGTATGTTGTCCCAACCGGGGACAACGCACTCTTGTCAGGGAGGCAACGGTGGCGCGCAGTACCAAGGAAGAAGCCCAGGCCACGCGCCACCGCTTGCTGGACGCGGCCGAGCGACTGTTCCACCGCCATGGGGTGTCCCAAACCTCGCTTCAGCACATCGCCACCGAGGCCGGTGCCACGCGCGGCGCGATCTACTGGCACTTCAAGGACAAGGCCGACCTGTTCAACGCCATGATGGAGCGCGTCACCCTGCCTCTGGAGCAATCGCTGCACCAGGCCGTGGCCGTTGGAACGGATCCGCTGGTGGGCCTGAAGGATTCGCTGCGCAATGCACTGGTGCTGATGCGCGACGACGCGCAACTGCGCCGCGTCGTGGAAATCGCCGTGCACAAGGTGGAGTACGTGGACGAGATGCACGCTGTGCGCGAACGCCATCTCAGCGTGCGCAACCAGTGCGTGGGCGACATCGGGCGCGCGTTGCGGCTCGCAGCCCGCCAGCGCGGCTGCCGCCTGCACCTGCCGGCTGCCGTGGCGGCGGCCGGACTGCATGCCGCCATTGACGGACTGATCTTCAACTGGTTGCTCGATCCCGCGGCGTTCGACCTGCCGACGTTGGGCGAGCAGATGCTGGAGCTGCACCTGGTCGGCCTCGGCCTGCGCGTGCCCGAGATGCGCAACAAGTGAAACAACTCTCTGCACGCCTGCAACCGCGCTGAAACAGCCGCTTCCCACCATGGTCGGCCATGCTGCCGCTGTCCGCCATGCACCCTGCCGGTTTGGGTCCGCCTGAGGACCCGGCCCGCCTGCGCCCGCCACTGTCGGACCGTTGGACCCGCTACGACGCGCTTGCCTACCTCGAGGCCAGCGACCTGGCCAGCGGCGAGGCGCATGCCTTCCTGGCCTACCGCGAGACCAGCCTCATGGGCGCCGGCTGGCGCGTGCGTGTGCGTTCGCGGCTGACCGCTGGCGGCGTGTTCGAACCCGCCGCCATGGCCCAGCAGGCCCAGGGCACCACGGCGCGTGGCGAGCACAGCTTCGTCTGGGGTTACCAGCGCCTGCCGTCGGCGGCAGACGGGCGCCATATCGAGTTCCGCGTGCACGTGGACGCCGGCCGGCCGGTGCGGCTGGAGCTCTACGCACGGTTGCGCCTGGCCGATGGCAGCCCGGCGCCAGCGCGCTCGGCCAGTTGCGACTGGCCCGCGCAAGCGCCGGTGCCCTGAGCCCCGATGCAGGCCGCTGCGCGAAGCGGGTGACGACGCGTGGCTACAATGGCGCCCGGTCGCGGCTGTAGCTCAGTGGATAGAGTATTGGCCTCCGAAGCCAAGGGTCGTGGGTTCGATCCCCGCCAGCCGCACCAAGTCTTCAGCCTTCCCCCGCTTCTTCGTCCCGCTGCGGCTTGAGCCGCAGGGCATGCGCATACAGCGCATTGCGCGGCTGGCCCGTGATCTCGGCGGCCAGGCGCACGGCGGTCTTCAGCGGCAGTTCGGGCAGCAGCAGCTGGAGCACGCGCAGGTCTTCGGCCTGCTCCGTGCCTGGCGCAGAGGGGTGGACCACCAGCGCGAATTCGCCGCGCGTGCGCGTGGCTTGCTCGGCCAGCCAGGCCGGCAGATCCTGCGCGGCCAGCGTGGAGATCTCCTCGAACTGCTTGGTCAGTTCACGGCCCACCGTCACGGGCCGCGCGCCCAGCGTTGCCAGCGCGCGCGCCAGCGCCTCGATGCGGTGCGGTGCTTCGAGGAGCACCACGGCGCGCGGGTCGGCCGCCAGGGCCTGGACCGCGGTGTCGCGCTCTGCGGCCTTGCTGGGCAGGAAGCCTGCGAACACGAAAGCGGCATCCTCGGCGATGCCGGCCACCGACAAGGCGGTGGTCACGCTGCTCGCGCCGGGCAACGGCACCACGGCAAAGCCCGCTGCACGCGCGGCAGCCACCAGCCGCGCGCCGGGGTCGCTCAGCGCTGGCGTGCCGGCATCGCTCACATAGGCCACCCGCTGGCCCAGTCGCAAGCGGGCGAGAACCGACTCGGCCGCTTCGGCCTCGTTGTGCTGGTGTGCGGCCAGCAATTGCGCACTGGCGCGCTCCATCCCGTAGGCGCGCAACATGCCCTGGGTGTGGCGTGTGTCCTCGCAGGCGATGGCATCGACCAGTTGCAGCACATGCAGGGCGCGCAGGCCGACGTCGGCCAGGTTGCCGATCGGGGTGGCGACGACGTAGAGTGCGGCCTGCGGGTAATGCTGTGCCGCGGCGGCCTCATGGGCGGCGCGCAGCGCCAAGGCGAAAGAAGCGCTCAATGGGATTCCTCTGGAAGGGTGCGGCCGGCGGGCCGACCACGAAGCAGGCCGGCGACGCGGCCGAAGACCTCGCGCTTGCGCATCTGCAACGCGCCGGCCTGCGTCTTCTGGCGCGCAATTATCGAACGCCGGGGCGCGGCGGCGGCGAGATCGACCTCGTCATGCGCGCCGCCGATGGCACCGTCGTGTTCGTCGAGGTGCGCCGCCGCGCCAGCCTGGCGCATGGCGGCGCGGCAGCCAGCATCGGCGCCGCCAAGCGGCGGCGGATCGTGTTCGCGGCACGCCATTACCTGATGCGGCTCCCCTCGTCGCCGCCCTGCCGCTTCGACGTGGTGGTGCTGGAGCCAGGCGGGCCGCAGTGGCTGCAGGCGGCGTTCGACGCCGACTGAGCGTGCGACATGCCCGCTCACCCCAGCGGGAGCAGGGAAAACGGCAGGGGTATCATCGCCGGCCCATGCTAGAGCAACGCATCCAACAGCATTTCATCGACAGTGCCGACCTGAAATACCAATCGGCCGAGGCGCTGAGCAAGCCGATTGCGGCGGCTGTGCAGGCCATCCTGGTCAGCGTGACCAGCGGGGGCAAGGTGCTGGCCTGCGGCAACGGCGGTTCGGCCGCCGACGCCCAGCACTTCGCAGCCGAGTTCGTCGGCCGGTTCGAGCGTGAGCGACCCGAGCTCGGCGCCATTGCGTTGACGACCGACAGTTCCATCCTCACCGCCATCGCCAACGACTACGCCTACGAGCAGGTGTTCGCCCGTCAGGTGCGTGCGCTCGGCTTGGCCGGCGATGTGCTGCTGGCGATCTCCACCAGCGGCAACTCGCCCAGCATCCTCGCTGCAGTCGAAGCCGCGCATGCGCGGGAGATGACGGTGGTGGCGCTGACGGGGCGCGGCGGCGGCAAGATGGCAGGCGCGCTGCGCGAGACCGACGTGCATGTCTGCGTGCCGCACGACCGCACCGCCCGCATCCAGGAGGTGCATCTGTTGACACTGCACTGCCTGTGCGACGGCGTGGATTCCCAATTGCTAGGTGACCAGGAAACAAGTCTATGAAGGTGACTCTGAAGCGCGCGGTGCCGATGGTGCTGGCCGCGGCCACACTGGTGTCCAGCCTGGCGGCCTGCGTGCCGCTCGTGGTCGGTGGCGGCTTTGCCAGTGGCGTGCTGGTGGCCATGGACCGGCGTACCTCCGGTGCGCAGCTGGAAGACCAGGGCATTGAGCTGCGGGGTGCGAACCGGCTCAAGGAAGTGCTGGGCGACGGTGCGCGTGTCAGCGTGACCAGCTACAACCGGCAGGTGCTGCTGACCGGCGAGGTGGCGCGCAGCGAGGACATCCAGCGTGCCGAGCAGACCATCGCCAAGGTGGAGAACGTGAACTCGGTGGTGAACGACCTTGCCGTGGGCATTCCTGCCGCGCTGACGCAACGTTCCACCGACGCGCTCATCACGAGCAAGGTCAAGGCTTCGCTGATCGACGCGAAAGACCTGCAGGCGAACGTCTTCAAGGTCGTGACCGAGCGCAACGTGGTCTACCTGATGGGCCGCGTCACCCAGCGCGAGGCGACCCGTGCGACCGAGATCGCACGCGGCGTGAAGGATGTGGCCAAGGTCGTGCGTGTCTTCGAGATGCTGACCGAGGACGAACTCGCACGGCTTGGCCAGCGACAGTCCAAGTAGGCCGCCGCAGGCCAGCAAGACAGGGGCGCCGCGGGGCGCCCTTGTTCATTTCAGGCGCGTGATCAGGCTGGATGTGTCGAACCGTTGGCCGCCGGCCTGCTGCACGTCGGCGTAGAACTGGTCGACCAGCGCGGTGACGGGCAGGCGCGCACCGTTGCGCTTGGCCTCGTCGAGCACCAGTCCCAGGTCCTTGCGCATCCAGTCCACCGCGAAGCCGAAGTCGAACTTGCCTTCCACCATGGTCTTGCCGCGGTTCTCCATCTGCCAGCTCTGGGCTGCGCCTTTGCTGATCACGGTCAGCACCTGCGCCATGTCCAGCTGGGCGCGCTGGCCGAAGGCGATGGCTTCGGACAGGCCTTGCACGAGGCCGGCGATGCAGATCTGGTTGACCATCTTGGCCAGCTGGCCCGAGCCGCTCGCGCCCAGCAGCACGATGGAGCGCGAGAAGGCTTCGGCCACGGGTTCGATGCGCCCGAAAGGCTCGGCATCGCCGCCGCACATCACGGTCAGCATGCCGTTCTGAGCGCCCGCCTGGCCGCCGGAGACCGGCGCATCGACGAAGTGCAGGCCAGCCTCGCGGGCCTTGCCGTGCAGCTCGCGCGCCACGTCGGCCGAGGCGGTGGTGTGGTCCACGAACACGGCGTCCTTGTCCATGCCGGCAAACGCGCCGTTCGGACCCAGCACGACGGAGCGCAGGTCGTCGTCGTTGCCGACGCAGCAGAACACGATGTCGGCGCCGGCAGCGGCCTCGCGCGGCGTGGCCGCGGTTCTGCCCTTGAATTCATCGGCCCAGGCCTGTGCCTTGGCGGCGGAGCGGTTGTAGACGGTGACCTGGTGGCCGGCCTGGGCCAGGTGGCCGGCCATGGGGAAACCCATCACGCCCAGGCCCAGGAAGGCGACGTTGCGGGCGGGTGTGGCGGTGTAGCTGCGCGGATTGGTGGAAGCCATGCGGATGTGTTCTCCAGGGTGGACCGGCGATTCTAGGAAGCCGACGGCGCGTAGTGGGCGACGCCTTCGCCGAAAGACCAGTTCTCGCGCGCGGTTTCGACCAGATGGACGATGACGTCCGCAGGGGCGATGCCCGCTTGCGCGGCGTTTTGCGCGATGCCAGCGTACAGCGCGCGCTTCTGGGTGAGCGTGCGGCCGAACGAGCAGGTGATCTGCACGAGTGCCACGCGCGCGGAGTGCTGCACACCCAGGTATGTGGGCGTGCAGACCAGCGCACCAGGCGCATGCCGTGCGATCACCTGGAAGCGGTCCTCGGGTGGCACTTCGAACGTGGCCACCAGGGCCTGGTGGACGGCGTCGCCGAGCGCCTGCGCCTGGCGTGGCGAGAGGGTGTCGGGAAGGTCGATGCGGACGAATGGCATGGGATGTTCAATGGTGCTGAGGGCAAAGAGCCCGGAGCCGTCACTGTGCTCCGCGTCGGTCGCAGTGGAAACGGCCGTGCGTTCACAATGCTTGTGCATGGCGCGCACAAGCATCGACCAGCTGGGCTTTGAGGACTTTGAACTGTTCGACCGGATCGCGGCGACGCGTTCGCTGTCGCAGGTCGCGCGCGAGCGGGGCGTGGCCAGCAGCAACGTCTCGCGTGCGCTGGGCCGCATCGAGGCCGCCTGCGGCCTGCGCCTGGCGCACCGCAGCACGCACGGGCTGGCGCTGACCGACGAAGGCGAGCTGTTTCTCGAACATGCGCAG
>CAJYRH010000034.1 GCA_913776795.1 uncultured Pseudorhodoferax sp.
CGGGCAGCGGGGCCGGCCATCGCAGCGAGGACCTGGCGCAGGTGGATGTCGGCAAGGGACATGCGGCATTGTGCGCCGCGCCGCCGCGCCGCCGCGCCGCCGCGCCGCCGCGCCGAACGCCAAGCGGCCGGCTTACTTGCCGAACAGCCGCAGCAGGTGCTGCCAGGCGCGCAGCATGAAGCCCGCGCGTTCGACGTCGGCCTGCGCGACCAGCGGCGCCTCCGCGACGGGCTTGCCGCCGGATGTGGCGACCACCTTGCCGATCACCGTGCCCTTGGCGATGGGCGCCTCCAGATCGGGTTTGATCTCCGCCGCCGTCTCGAGCTTCTGGCCCTTGGGCACCGTGATGGTCCAGGGCGCACCCAGCACCGCAGGCACGGTGTCCGCCTTGCCGAAGCTGACTTTGGCCAGGCCCACCTGTGCATCGGGCTGGATCGGCGTGGCCTTCTCGAAGCGGCTGAAGCCCCAACTCAACAAGGCACGGGTCTGGTCGGCACGCGCCTGCATGCTGTTGGTGTTCAGGATCACGGTGATCAGGCGCATGTTGTTGCGCTTGGACGAGGTGACCAGGCAGTAGCCCGCCTCCTGCGTGTGGCCGGTCTTCAGGCCATCGACCGTGGGGTCGGTGTAGAGCAAGGCGTTGCGGTTGCCCTGCTTGATCTTGTTGTAGGTGAACTCGCGTTCGGCGTAGATCGGATAGAAGTCGGCGCTGTCGTGGATGATGGCGCGCGCCAGGACTGCGAGGTCGCGCGCGGAAGCCTTGTGCTCCGGATCCGGCAGGCCCGTGGCGTTGACGAAGTTCGTGTGCGTCATGCCCAGGCGCTTGGCCTCGGCGTTCATGAGCTTGGCGAAGTTCTCCTCGGTGCCGGCGATGTGCTCGGCGATCGCCTTGGAAGCGTCGTTGCCCGACTGCACGATGATGCCGCGCAGGATGTCGATCACGGTGGCCTGGCCGTTGAGCGGCAGGTACATGCAGGACTCGGTGCTCGATCCACGGCACCAGGCGTTCTGGCTGACCGAGACCAGGTCGTCCTGCTTGAGCTTGCCGGTCCGGATGGACTGCTCGACCAGGAAGCTGGTCATCATCTTCGTCAGCGAAGCCGGCGGCAGCGGCTCGTCCGGATTCTCGGACGCCAGCACCTGGCCGGAGTCGTAGTCCATCAGCAGCCAGGCCTTGGCGGCCAGCACCGGCGGGCCGCCGGGCTCGGCGGATGGGGTGACGGAGGGCGGCGTGGCCGCTGTCTTCTTCTGCGCCGCGGCCTTGCTGGCCGCCGGCTTGCTGGCCTGGTGCTGCGCGGCGAAGGATGCGGTGGAAGGAACGAAGCCGCCTGCGGCGATGGCGAGGATGGCGGAAAGGACCAGGGATCGGTTGGCTTGCACGGTGCTCAGGGACAGGAAAACGGACGGTGGTTGGGATGCGGATTCGACGGGGTGAAGGGAGCTCACTCCCACTCGATCGTCGCCGGCGGCTTGCTGCTCACGTCGTAGGTCACACGGTTGATGCCGCGCACCTCGTTGATGATGCGGCTGGAGACCTTCTTGAGCAGCGCATAGGGCAACTCGGCCCAGTCGGCCGTCATGAAGTCGCTGGTCTGCACGGCGCGCAGCGCGACCACGTAGTCGTAGGTGCGGCCATCGCCCATCACGCCCACGCTCTTGACCGGCAGGAACACGGTGAAGGCCTGGCTGGTCAGGTCGTACCAGGTCTTGCCCGTGGCGTCGTCGCGGAAGTTGCGCAGCTCCTCGATGAAGATCGCGTCGGCGCGGCGCAGCAGGTCGGCGTATTCCTTTTTGACCTCGCCCAGGATGCGCACGCCCAGGCCCGGGCCCGGGAATGGGTGGCGATAGACCATCTCGGGCGGCAGGCCCAGCGCCACGCCGAGCTCGCGCACTTCGTCCTTGAACAGGTCGCGCAGCGGCTCCAGCAGTTTCAGGCCCAGTTGCTCGGGCAGGCCGCCCACGTTGTGGTGGCTCTTGATCGTGACGGCCTTCTTGCTCTTGGCGCCGCCGGACTCGATCACGTCGGGGTAGATCGTGCCCTGGGCCAGCCACTTGGCGCCCTTGGCGCCTGTGCCCACGAGCTTGGCGGCCTCCTGCTTGAAGACCGTGACGAACTCGCCGCCGATGATCTTGCGCTTGGCCTCGGGGTCGCTGACGCCGGCAAGCCGGCCCAGGAACAGCTCGCTCGCATCGACCCGGATGACCTTGGCGTGCAGCTTGCCGACGAACATGTCCATGACGAGGTCGCCCTCGTTCAGGCGCAGCAGGCCGTGGTCCACGAAGACGCAGGTGAGCTGGTCGCCGATGGCGCGGTGGATCAACGCCGCTGCGACGCTGGAATCGACGCCGCCCGACAGGCCCAGGATCACCTCCTCGTCCCCCACCTGCGCGCGGATCTTCTCCACGGCTTCGGCGATGTGGTCCTTCATGATCCAGTCGGCGTTCGCGCCGCAGATGTTGCGCACGAAGCGCTCGAGAATGGCATGGCCCTGCTTGGTGTGGGTGACCTCAGGATGGAACTGCACGGCATAGAAGCGGCGCGCCTCGTCGGCCATGCCGGCAATGGGGCAGCTGTCGGTCGACGCCATGAGCTTGAATCCGGGTGGCAGCTCCGTGACCTTGTCGCCATGGCTCATCCACACGTCCAGCATGCCGTGGCCCTCTGGCGTGGCGAAATCCTGGATGCCGTCGAACAGCTTGGTGTGGCCGCGTGCACGCACCGACGCGAAACCGAACTCGCGCTTGTGGCCGCCTTCCACCTTGCCGCCCAGCTGGTGCGCCATGGTCTGCATGCCATAGCAGATGCCCAGCACCGGCACGCCGAGCTCGAACACGGCCTGCGGCGCCTTGTCGGTGGTGTCCTCGTAGACGCTGGCATGGCTGCCCGACAGGATCACACCCTTCAAGCTGCCGTCGGCCGCGTAGGCGCGCACCCACTCGTCGGTCACGTCGCAGGGATGCACTTCGCTGAGCACATGGGCCTCGCGCACGCGCCGGGCGATCAGCTGCGTCACCTGGGAGCCGAAATCGAGGATGAGGATCTTGTCGTGGTTCATGGCTTGCGAAAGTGAAACGGGCAGCGTGTGCTGCCCGTGCCGTGGAGATGCGTAGGGAATCAGGCCTGCGGCGGGATGCGCAGCACCTGGCCGGGGTAGATCTTGTCCGGGTGAGAAAGCATGGGCTTGTTGGCCTCGAAGATCTTGGGGTAGGCGTTGGCGTTGCCGTAGAACTTCTTGGCGATGGCCGACAGCGTGTCGCCGCGCACCACGGTGTGGTACTGGCTCAGGTCGGCCGGTTCGGTCGAAACGATCTCGTCGTTCACGCCGACCACGCCTTCCACGTTGCCGCAGCACAGGATGATCTTTTCCTTGATCTCCTGCGTAGGCACCGTGCCGGACACGGTGACGACCTGGGTGGCGCCGTCGAAGGCGATCGTCAGCGCATCGGCGGGCAGGTTCTGCGCGCGGATGTAGTCGCCGATGGCCTTGGCGGCCACCGCGTTCGCCGCCGCGAGCTTGTCCTGGCTGCTCGGCTCGGCAGCGGCCGCAGCCACCTCGGGCTTCTTGCCGAACAACTTCTCGCCAGCTTCCTTGATGAAAGACATCAGACCCATGAATCGCTCCTTGTATACGGTTGAGAGGCGCGGCTCATTCTGCCCGATAGTTTGGTGCTTCCTTGGTGATCTGCACGTCGTGCACATGGCTCTCGCGGATGCCGGCCGTGGTGATCTCGACGAACTCGGCCTTGCTGCGCATCTCCTCGATGCTGGCGCAGCCGCAATAGCCCATGCTGGCGCGCACACCGCCGGCCATCTGGTACACGATGGAGATCATCGACCCCTTGTAGGGCACGCGGCCCTCGATGCCTTCCGGCACGAGCTTGTCGGCGTTGGGATTGCCGGTGGTCGCTTCCTGGAAGTAGCGGTCGGCACTGCCTTGCTGCATGGCACCGATGCTGCCCATGCCGCGGTAGCTCTTGTAGCTGCGGCCCTGGAACAGGATGACCTCGCCGGGCGCCTCTTCGGTGCCGGCGAACATGCCACCCATCATCACGGTGTGGGCGCCGGCGGCGATGGCCTTGGCGATGTCGCCGCTGTAGCGGATGCCGCCGTCGGCAATCAGCGGAACGCCGGAGCCGGCCAGCGCCGTGGCGACGTTGTCGACCGCCATGATCTGCGGCACGCCGACACCGGCCACGATGCGCGTGGTGCAGATCGAGCCCGGGCCGATGCCGACCTTGACCGCGTCGGCGCCGGCTTCCACGAGGGCCAGCGCGGCGGCGCCGGTGGCGATGTTGCCGCCGACGACATCGACCTGCGGATAGTTCTGCTTGACCCAGCGCACGCGCTCGATCACGCCCTTGCTGTGGCCGTGGGCGGTATCGACCACGATGGCGTCGACGCCGGCCTTGACCAGGGCCTCGACACGCTCCTCGGTGCCCTCGCCCACGCCGACGGCGGCGCCCACGCGCAGGCGACCGGAGGCGTCGCGAGCGGCATTCGGAAAGCTGGTCTGCTTGGTGATGTCCTTGACGGTGATCAGGCCCTTGAGCTCGAAGGCGTCGTTGACGACAAGCAGTCGTTCGAGCTTGTGCTTGTTCAGCAGCGCCTTCGCGTCCACCAGCGTGGTGCCGTCCGGCACGGTGATCAGGCGCTCGCGCGGCGTCATGATGTCGCGCACCTTCACGTCGTAGCGGGTCTCGAAACGCAGGTCGCGACCGGTCACGATGCCGATGACCTTGCCGCCCTCGAGCACGGGAAAGCCGGAGATGCCCAGTTCATCGGACAGCTGCATGACCTGCAGCACCGTGTGGTCCGCGGTGATCACGACCGGATCGCGCAGCACGCCGGATTCGTAGCGCTTGACGCGCGCCACCTCGGCCGCCTGCTGCTGCGCCGTGAGGTTCTTGTGGACGATGCCCATGCCGCCTTCCTGCGCGATGGCGATGGCCAGGCGAGCCTCCGTCACGGTGTCCATGGCAGCGGACACCAGGGGCAGGTTCAGAGCGATGTTGCGGGAGAAGCGGGTCGCGAGAGACGTGTCCTTGGGCAGGACTTGGGAGTACGCCGGCACCAGCAACACATCGTCGAAGGTGAGCGCTTTTCCGAGGAGGCGCATGTGTGAAAGCTCCAAAAAAAAGATTGTACCCGCGTGCGATTCGCGCAGAAGCCGGCCGCTACACTGGCCCGATGCGCACCGCGGTTGCCCTGCTCTTGGTCCTCGGATCGGCCCTGTCCATGCCGGCAGCGGCGCAGTGGATGTGGCGCGACGGGACCGGCAAGCCCGTGTTCAGCGACAGGCCGCCACCTGCCGACGTTCCAGACAGAAACATCGTGCAGCGGCCCAGCGGCACGGCGCGTGCCGTGTCGCCCGCGCCTGCTGCGCCGCCCGCGCCGACGAGTCCCGGCACGCCGGCGCCGGCCGGCGGCCAGGACAAGGAACTCGAGCAGCGCCGCCAGCAGGCCGAGGCAGCCGAGGCGGCCAAGCAGAAGGCAGCTCAGGAGATGCAGGCCAGGGCCCGCGCCGACAACTGCATGCGGGCGCGGCAGAACAAGGCCAGCCTGGACTCGGGCATCCGCATCGCGCGGACCAACGTCCAGGGCGAGCGCGAGTTCCTGGACGACGCGCAGCGCGCGGCCGAGACGCGCCGCACGCAGGAGATCATCGCGCGCGACTGCGCCCCGTAAGGCTCAGTAACCGGCCTTGGCGCCAGGCCTGCGCGTGGCGAACAGGCCCGTGGAACGCGCGCCCTGCTGTGCGAAGCGCGCACGCCGCGCCACCTTGGGGTCGACCAGCAAGGGGCGGTAGCACTCCACCCGGTCGCCCTCGCGCAGGGGTTGCGTCGGCGCGGCCTTGCGCCCCCAGATGCCGGTGGGCATGTCGGCCAGCGCCAGACCCTGGAACCCCGCCAGCGCCTGTGCTGCGCGCAAGGCGTCGGCCACGCACGCACCGGCCGGCAACGCCAGGCGCGCCTCGACCACCTGGCGCGGGCCGGCGGCCGCCACCACCTCGACGGTGATGCACGGATTCATCCGCCGTAGACCTGCTCGGCGCGCTTGACGAAGGCGTCGACCAGGCTGCCTGCGATGCGGTCGAACACCGGCCCGACCACTGCACCCAGAGCCAGGCTCGAGAAACCGTAGCGCAGCGCCAGGCCCACGCGGCATGCGGCTTGGTCGCCATCGCCCACGGGCTGGAAGGTCCAGTCCCCCTCGAGCTTGGAGAACGGCCCCTTGACCAACCGCATGCCGATCTGACGGCCCGGCACATGGGTGTTGCGCGTGGTGAAACTCTGGTGGATGCCGGCGAAGGCGATGCCCACCTCGGCCGTCATGCCGTCGGCGTGGCGCTCGACCACGGCGGCGCGGTCGCACCAGGGCAGGAACTGTGGGTATTGCTCGACCTGGGCCACGAGGTCGAACATCTGCTCGGCGCTGTACCAGATCAGGACGGACTTCTGGACGGTTTTCATAGAATCGCGAATTCCGCCGGATTCTAGACAGGCTTGCTTCCCGGGCCTTCGACCCCACGTGCACAGCCCATGGCCAAGAAACCCCAAGCAACCTCCTCCCGCATCGCCGACAACAAGAAGGCGGCCTTCAACTACTTCTTCGAGGAGAAGTACGAGGCCGGCATGGTGCTGGAAGGCTGGGAAGTGAAGGCCCTGCGGGAGGGCAAGGTGCAGCTCACCGACGGCTACGTGATCGTGCGGGACGGCGAGATGTTCATCGTCGGCTGCCAGATCAACCCGCTGCGTTCGGCCTCCACCCATGTCAACCCCGACGCCGTGCGTACCAAGAAGTTGCTGCTGCACAAGGAGCAGATCAAGCGCCTCACGGGCAAGGTCGAGCAAAAGGGCTACACGCTGGTGCCGCTGAACCTGCATTGGAAGGACGGCCGCGTGAAGTGCGAGATTGCGCTGGCCAAGGGCAAGGCCGAGCACGACAAGCGCGACACCATCAAGGACCGCGAGGGCA
>CAJYRH010000035.1 GCA_913776795.1 uncultured Pseudorhodoferax sp.
CTCGAAATCAGGCGTACCGCAAGGTACCGTGGGTTCGAATCCCACCCTCTCCGCCAAAATGATCTAAGCCCTTGTTCATCAAGGGCTTTTTTTTTGTGCAACGCGACTTCCAGGTGGTTGGTCGACGGCGTCCGGCTTGCCGGTCCAACTCGCCACCAGGCAGCGTGCTCGCCACGCGCGTGGCCTGGTGACCAGGCACGGCGACGCACGCCACGCCGCCTGGCAGGCGCCGACCGGACTGCCGGCCGGCGCCACGCGCCTCATTGGCAGCCCTCGTCGCGCCACAGGGTCTGGCCGGCGATGGACCGCCCGTCCTGCTTTTGAACGCATCTGGCCTGGACGTCATCTGGAGGGCGTTGGGATGACGCTGCCTTGGCGACGTACGTCGCCCACGGGCTGAGCGCGCCGCTCTGCGCCATCCAGTACAGAAAGCTGGCCTTGAGCGCGCTATGCCAGTGGCCGTCGT
Organism: uncultured Pseudorhodoferax sp.; assembly: GCA_913776795.1. The sequence goes on from CAJYRH010000035.1 coordinate 467, forward strand.
ACCAGGATGGCACTCGTGCAAGTTGCGCAGCTGGCTGCGTGCTGGCGGGAAATCCTGCGGCACGCCGTCCCCTCGCTCTTCAGCGCACCCAAGCATGTACTCGGAACGCAGGTTGCCCGCGTCCGCCGCCTCGTGCGCCCATCCGCGGCCGTCGCCGGGTCCGGCGCCACGCCGCTGTCGGCCTCGTGGCCGACGTAAAGCCGGAGCCCTGCCTTGGGCGCACAGCTGTCCTCGTGCATGGCGCTGACCTCGTGCCGGCGCAGGAGCAGGGCGCCGGTGCGCGGCATTCCGCCCCTGCCGGCCTTGCTGGCCTTGCAGGTCCGCGCCACGCCGGGGGCGATGACACGCTGGCGCAACGCTTCCTGCAATCGCCCCATCCGGCTCTGCGTCTTGAGTTGCGCCTTCAGGCGCACGGCATGAAGGCATGAGATCTCGCCGGATGTGATGCTGGGGATCGGCGTCGCGTGCAACGGGCCGATGCCCCCTTTGCTCCCATCGACACCTGCGCCCTGGTGTTGCGGCTGGCGTGCGCGCCTGCTGTGCCATAGCGTGCGTGGCCGGGCCGGACACGATCTGGGCGCCCAGTCACCAAGTGGCCACACCGTGATGCACGATGGCTTCGCGCCTACACGCGCTGGCGGGCATGGGACCTATGCTCCCGTGCGCAGCCGGCGGTTGCACGCGAGCAGATCGGCTCGTCGGAAAGGAATGCAGTGAGCGACAAGCACCAGTATGCAGACGGCAGCGATCTTCACGGCAAGTACGGAGCAGGGAGGGCCAGCGAACTGCAGGAGCAGACCTTCGACACGGCCGACGATTCCACGCAGGCCATCGTCTCGTTGCTGCCAGAGCTCAAATTCGCGATCGGCCTGGTCACAGCCGCTTGCATCATCGCGGGACTGTATTTCGGACGCGACGTTCTCATTCCGCTGGCACTGGCGATCTTTCTCGGGTTCGTGCTGGACCCGCTCGTCGTCAAGCTCAGGCGGCTGGGGATGCCCAGAACACCTGCCGTCATCGTCGTGGCCATCGCGACGTTGGTCGTCATCGCGTTGGGCGCCACGTTCCTGGCAACCCAGGTGGCCACGCTCAGTGCGCGGCTGCCCACCTACCAAAGCAACATCGCGGACAAATTGAAGAGCCTGCGGCACAACGTGGATCGCCCGGGCATGTTCGAAGGGGCGATCAGGACGCTGGAAACCGTGCGCCGCGAAATCAACGTCGCCGTGGTCGAGCCGCGACCGGCTGCAACGGCTTCGCAGGGGCCAGGCGAACTGCCGGCCCGGCGGGTCGTGATCGAAGAGACGCCGCAGTCGGTGATCGAGCAGGCGACCGATTGGTTGCGGCTGGGCAGCGGCCCTTTGGCGACCACCGGCATCGTCATGATCTTCGTCGTGCTGATCTTGCTGGACCGGCTGGACCTTCGGGACCGGATGTTGCGGCTATGGGGTGGCAGTCTGCAGCGTTCCACCGATGCAATGGACGATGCAGGAGCCCGGATCAGCAAATACCTGATCATGCAGCTCGTGGTGAACGCCAGCTTTGGGCTGCCGTTCGCTGTGGGCTTGTGGCTGATCGGCGTGCCGGGTGCGCTGCTTTGGGGGGTGGTGGCGGTGATCACCCGCTTCGTGCCGTATGTGGGGCCCATGCTGTCATCGGTGTTTCCGCTCGTGCTGGCGTTCGCCATCGACCCCGGCTGGGGCATGCTCCTGTGGACCCTTGGCCTGATTGCCGTGCTGCAGTTGATCAGCAGCTACGTCATTGCGCCGTGGCTCTACGGGGCCAGCACGGGGCTCTCGGCCATTTCGCTCATGACATCCGCCATTTTCTGGACCGCCATGTGGGGGCCGGTGGGCTTGGTGATGTCGACACCGCTGACGGTCTGCCTGCTGGTGATCGGGCGCTACCTTCCGCGTCTGCAATTCCTGGACGTGTTGCTTGGAAGCCAGCCTGCACTGGATACGCCGACGCGCATCTACCAACGCCTGCTGGCGGGTGATGTCGAGGAGGCAACGGAGCTCGCACACGAGCTGACAGCGGGCGGGAAAGTCACGGCGTTCTACGACCAGGTGGGCCTGCCGGTCCTGCGCATGGCGAGCCACGACCATGCGATCGCGTCGACAGCCCACCACCGCCACCGCGTGGTGATGGGCATGGACGCACTGATCGACGATGTGTCTGAGCAAAATCCGAGCGCCAACCAGCCCGGCCAACTCATGGCCATCTGTCTGGGCGCGAAGTGGGAAGTCGATTCGCTCGCTGCGCGGATGCTGTCCCACGTGCTGTCGCTCGAAGGGATTCCGGCCGAACACCGCAGCGCGACGACGGTCAGCGCCGACTACGTCAGCCGGCTCGATGTCAAGGGGGCGAAGGTCATCCTGCTGTCGTTCTTCAGCAGCGATCCCCGCTTCGCCGCGCGCCAGTTTTGCCGGCGGCTTCGCCGGCGTTGGCCCGATGCGCAGATCATCCTGGGACTGTGGAACGCCCCGGTCGAGCTGCTCGGAGAGGACGCCTGCAAGGAACTCGGCGCCGATGCGCTCGTCACCTCGGTGAACGAGGCGGTGGTCCGGATCGTCGCGTTGACGGGGGCGCGCCTGACCGCAGGCTATGAGCCCGCCGAGGTCCTGCCCGATGAAAGTTCCCGGGTCATGGCATTGCGTGCAAGCGGTGCGCTCGACCCTCGGGCGATTCCCTTGTTTGATGCCACATCCAAGCGTGCGGCAGACATCTTCGACGTGCCGCTGGCGATGGTTTCCCTGATCGACCACGATCGCCAGATCGTCGGCTCCGCGCGAGGCTCCCTTGCAGCCGCGGGCCCGAGCGGCAGCGCCGCACTGTCCGCCGACGACCTCAACATGCCACGGTCGCTCTCGATGTGCGGTCACGTTGTGGCCACCTCACAGACGATGGTGGTGCCGGACGTGGCCCGTGACCTGCGGTTTGCCGGCAATCCGGCGCTTGCGGCCAAGGGCGTGCGCTTCTACGCGGGTGTCCCGTTGCGAAGCGCCGGCGGCCATGTGCTGGGTTCGCTGTGCCTTCTGGACTTGAAGCCCAGGATGATGACCGACCGTGAGGTCAAGCTGCTGGAGGCGATGGCCGATGATCTGGTCGAGACGCTGCGCCAACAGAGTCTGCACTGGCAAGGCGGCGTTCCGACCGAGACCGTGGCCCAGCCGGCGTCCGCGATCGTCGGGCAACCCATCTCGGCGAATTGACGCGCACGTGGGGCACCGGCGCATCGGCCACAAGTCGGCGCGAGGTTTGACATCGAGATGGCACTGGGCGATGGTCGAGGGCCCCGGATGGGCTTTGCGGCGCGATGCTGCCGGAGATGCAGGATGCGGCTTGACGGACCAGATTCCAACGATTCAATCCTATTCCCGCTTCAAATGCTGGAGACCATTTCTCCAGACACCCGTCGCGTTCACATCGACCCCTGCTGACCTCGAATTGAAAGGACCACCCCATGGCAGACAGCCTGCAAACCGAAGTGCACGGCAACGTGCTCGTGATGACCATGCACCGGCCCGAGGCGCGCAACGCCATGGACCGTGCCACGTCCGAGGCGCTGGCTGCGGCGCTGGATGAACTCGATGCACGCGAGCATCTGCGGCTGGGCATCGTCACCGGCTCCGGCGGCACCTTCTGCTCGGGCATGGACCTCAAGGGCTTCCTGCGCGGCGAGCGGCCCAGCGTCGAAGGCCGCGGCTTCGCCGGCCTGACCGAGCGGCCGCCGCGCAAGGTGCTGATCGCTGCGGTGGAAGGCTATGCGCTGGCCGGCGGCTTCGAGATGGTGCTCGCCTGCGACCTCGTGGTGGCATCGCGCGCAGCCAGGTTCGGGTTGCCCGAAGCCAAGCGCGGCCTGGTCGCGTCCGCCGGTGGTCTCATGCGCCTGCCGCGCCGCATCCCCTACCACCTGGCCATGGAATTTGCGTTGACGGGCGACATGCTCGATGCAGAACGTGCCCACGCCCTCGGCCTCGTCAATCGCCTCACGGAGCCCGGCCAGGCCCTGGCCGGCGCACTGCAGCTGGCCGAGGCCGTGGCCGCCAACGGTCCACTGGCCGTGGCCACGAGCAAGCGCATCGTGCGCGAGTCGGCCGACTGGAGCGAGGCCGAGATGTTCGACCGCCAGAAGCCGATCGCGGCGCCGGTGTTCACCTCCTCGGATGCACGCGAAGGCTCCGCCGCGTTTGCCGAGAAGCGCAAGCCGAACTGGACGGGCCGCTGATCAGCTGAGCGGCTTCTGGTGCTGGTGCCGCGCCAGACCGTGGCCATGTGTGTGCCCATGGTCCGCGGCGGCCAACGGCACCAGATGCATGGCGCCGTGTCGCACGCCGCGCAGCGCAACCAGCCGCTCGGCGCAGGCCTGCACGGCGTCGAGCGGGCCGCGCAGCACCGCTGTCTCCAGACAGTCCTCGTGGTCCAGGTGGGTGTGCAGGCTGCTGACCACGAGGTCGTGGTGTTCGTGCTGCAGATCGAGCACCCGCCGGGCCACGGTCTGGTCGTGGTGGTCGTACACGTAGCTGACGGTCGCCACGCACCAGGGATTCACGGGCGTGAAGGGTGGGGTGGCCGAGGTGGCCAGCGAGGCGTCACCCAGGCGTGAGCGGATCAGATCGCGCACGGCCTCGGAGCGGTTCTCATAGCCCTTGGCCGCGATCAATCTGTCGAACTGCTGGGCCAGCGCATCGTCCAGCGAGATGGTGAAACGTTGCATGCGTGCGAGTGTGCCGCATCCCCGCGCCGATGCCGTGGCCGACGGCACGTCGTGGCGTTGTGGCGTTGTGGCGTTGTGGCGTTGTGGTCGCGCACCGGTGCAGTGCATGCACCGGTGGGAACGCCATCAAGGCGTGTGACAAACGCATACCACCTTCAGTGTTTTCCTGGGGCGGGGTGGTTTTCATCTTGGGTACAGTTCTTGATAGGTTGTTTGAACCTACTACGGAGATTTTAGAAATGACACAGAAGATCGCTTACGTCACCGGCGGCATGGGCGGCATCGGAACTGCCATCTGCCGGCGCCTGCACAAGGAAGGCTTCAAGGTGATCGCCGGCTGCGGACCCACGCGCGACCATGCCAAGTGGATCGCCGAGCAGGCGGCCCAGGGCTACACCTTCCACGCCTCGGTGGGCAACGTAGGCAATTGGGACTCGACCGTCGAGGCCTTCACCAAGGCCAAGGCCGAGCACGGGACCATCGACGTTCTGGTCAACAACGCGGGCATCACCAAGGACCGCATGTTCCTCAAGATGACGCGCGAGGACTGGGACGCCGTGATCGAAACCAACCTGAACTCCATGTTCAACGTGACCAAGCAGGTCGTCGGCGACATGGTGGACAAGGGGTGGGGCCGCATCGTCAACATCTCCTCTGTCAATGGCGAGAAAGGCCAGGCCGGCCAGACCAACTACTCGGCCGCCAAGGCCGGCATGCACGGCTTCACGATGGCGCTGGCGCAGGAGCTGGCCAACAAGGGCGTCACCGTCAACACCGTGAGCCCGGGCTATATCGGCACCGACATGGTCAAGGCCATCCGCCAGGACGTGCTCGACAAGATCGTCGCCACCATCCCGGTCAAGCGCCTGGGACAGCCGGAGGAGATCGCATCCATCATCGCGTGGCTGGCATCCGACGAAGGTGGCTACTCCACCGGTGCAGACTTCTCGGTCAACGGCGGTCTGCACATGGGCTGACGCAGCGCCCCCGCGTTGCCACGAGAACCCGCTCCGGCGGGTTTTTTCGTTGTTGGGGCCATTGGATGTCAGGCCTACGGTAAATTGCCCACAGATGCGATCACAGCCGACCACGCCCGAAAGACCGCCGACATGCCGCACAGTGTCTCCCTGATCAGCACGATCGCCGTTGGGCTGGGGCTGGCTTTGGTGTTCGGCTTCCTGGCATCGCTGGTGCGCCTGCCGGCGCTGGTGGGCTATCTGCTGGCCGGTGTGGTGATCGGCCCGTTCACGCCAGGCTTCGTGGCCGATGCAGGGATCGCCGCCCAGCTGGCCGAGATCGGCGTGATGCTGCTGATGTTCGGCGTGGGCCTGCATTTCTCGCTCGACGACCTGCTGGCCGTGCGCAAGATCGCGTTGCCCGGCGCCGTGGTGCAGATGGCCGTGGCCACGGCCCTGGGCATGGCCCTGGCCACGCTGTGGGGCTGGAACCTGGGCGGCGCGCTGGTGTTCGGCCTGTCGCTATCGGTGGCCAGCACAGTGGTGCTGCTGCGCGCGCTGGAGAGCCGGGGCGTGCTCGATTCCTTCAACGGCCGCATCGCGGTGGGCTGGCTGGTCGTCGAAGACCTGGCCATGGTGCTCGTACTCGTGCTGCTGCCGCCGCTCGGCGGTTGGCTGGCCGGCGGACAGGTGGCCGACACCAACGCCTTGTGGAAGACACTGGGCCTCACGCTGCTACAGGTCGGCGGCTTCGTCGCGCTGATGCTGATCGTCGGCCGCAGGCTGTTCCCCTGGCTGCTGTGGCAGGTGCAGCGCACCGGCTCGCGCGAGCTGTTCACGCTGTGCGTGGTGGCGGCGGCCGTCAGCATCGCGTTCGGCTCCACCGCCCTGTTCGGCGTGTCGTTCGCGCTCGGCGCATTTTTCGCGGGCATGGTCATGCGCGAGTCCGAGTTCAGCCACCGCGCGGCCGAGGAATCTCTGCCGCTGCGCGACGCCTTCGCGGTGCTGTTCTTCGTCTCGGTCGGCATGCTGTTCGACCCCATGGTGCTGGTGCAGCGGCCGCTGCAGGTGGTCGCCGTGGTCGGCATCATCGTGGTCGGAAAGTCCATCGCCGCGGCGGCCCTGGTGCTGGCCTTCCGCTACCCGCTCAACACGGCGCTCACGGTGTCGGCCAGCCTTGCGCAGATCGGCGAGTTCTCCTTCATCCTGGTCGGCCTCGGCGGCTCGCTGGGCCTGCTGCCGCCCGAGGGGCAGAGCCTGGTGCTGGCTGGCGCGCTGATTTCCATCGCGCTGAACCCGGCCGCGTTCTATTTCTCCGAGCCCATGCAGCGCTGGATCCTCGCGCGCTCGGCCTTCGCCCGGCGCATGGAGGCGCGCGACGACCCCATGGCCGAACTGCCCACGCACACCGAGCAGAAGTACCTCGCCCAGCAGGTGGTGCTGGTGGGCTACGGACGCGTGGGCCGGCGCATCGCCGCGACCATGCAGGCGCACCACATCCCGTATGTCGTCGCCGAGCAGAACCGCGAGACCGTCGAGCGTCTGCGCGGCGAGGGCGTGGCCGCGGTGTTCGGCGATGCCTCCGAGCCCGCCACGCTGATCCAGGCCCACATCGCACGTGCACGCATGCTGGTCATCGCCACGCCCGATTCGCTCAACGTGCGCCAGATGATCGCCGTGGCGCGCACGCTGAACCCGCAGATCGAGATCGCGGTGCGCACCCACAGCGAGACCGAGGCACGGCTGCTTAACGAGGAGCAGGCCGGCCGCGTGTTCCTGGGCGAACAGGAACTCGCGCAGTCGATGGCGCGCCATGTGGTGGAGCGCACCACCGTCGGCGCGCACTGATCAGCGCTGCGTGCTGGCGCGCAGCCGGCTCACGTCGAATTCGCTGACGGCGGCGGCCTCGTTGCCCCAGGCGCCGCGCACATAGGTCAGCACGGCGGCGATTTCGCGGTCGTTCAACGCCAGCACGAAGGGTGGCATGCCGTAGGGGCGGGGATTGCCGGCCGTTGCCGGCGTGAAGCCGCCGTTCAACACCACTTGCACGAGGTTGGCCGTGGCGGCCATGGTCACGGCGCGGTTGCCGGCCAGCGGAGGATAGGCCAGCCCAGCGCCTTCGCCGCGTTCGCCGTGGCATTGGGCGCAGTGCTGCTCGTAACGCTGGCGGCCGAGCGTGGCGGTCTCGGCGCTCGGCGCCACACGCGCGGGCGCTGGCGGTGCGGGCTGCTGCGGCAGGGCCTGCAGGTAGACGGCCATGGCCCGCAGGTCCTCCGGGCTTAGGTGCTGGGTGCTGCGCAGCACCACCTCGGCCATGGGGCCGGCCGCCCAGCCACGCGGTGCCACCCCGCTCTGCAGCAGCGCCACGGCATCGTCCGTGGGCCAGTCGGCCACGCTGGCTTCGCTGGCGGCCGTCAGCGCGGGTGCGTACCAGTTCTGCATGGGGATCAAGCCGCCCGACAGCGGCAGCCGCTCGCTGCTGGCGCCCCAGGCGTTGCGCGTGGTGTGGCAGGCCGCGCAATGGCCCAGACCGCGCACGAGGTAGGCACCCCGGTTCCACTCGGCCGTCTGCTGCGCCACGGGCTGGTAGACGCCCGGCCGGAAATACAGCGCACGCCAGACCGCCAGTGCGGCCTGCTGGTTGTAGGGGAAGCGCAGTTCGTGCGCACGGTTGGCCTGGGGCGCAGGTGGCTGGCTGCGCAGGAAGGCGAACAGCGCATCGGAGTCCGCGCGCGTGACCTCGGTGAAGCTCGTGTACGGAAAGGCCGGCACCAGCAGGCGGCCATCGCGCGAACGGCCATGGTGCATGGCGCGCCAGAAGGCCGCGGCGCTCCAGTTCCCAAGGCCGTGCGTGGGGTCGGGCGTGAGGTTGCTGCCATAGACCGTGCCGAATGGCGTGGGGATGGGCGTGCCGCCCGCAAAGGGCTGACCGCCACGCGCCGTGTGGCAGGCCGCGCAGTTGCCGGCCCTGGCCAGGTAGGCGCCACGCGCGATGAGTTCCGGCGTGGCGGGCACGGCGGCCTCGGCGACGGAAAGGTCGGGCTCGCCGCGCACGTTGAGCCACCAGACCAGCGCGCTGGCCGCAGCCAGCATCAGCACGAGCGCGGCGAGGAGCTGCGACAGGCGCTTCATCGCGCACCCCCGAGTTCGGGCGCGCTGCCGCAGGCCAGGGTGTTGCCCGCCGGCGCCTGCGCCACGGCCTTGGCCCCGGCGGGCACGGGCTGGGCCGCGAGCCAGCCCGAGACGGCGGCCACGTCCGCGTCGGGCAGGCGCTGGGCCACATGGGCCATGCAGTCGGGCGCCTGCGCGCGGCGCTGGCCGGTCTTCCAGGCGCCGAGCTGGCCGTTCAGGTAGTCGCGCGGCAGCCCCAGCAAGCCCGGCACGTTGGGCGCCACGCCGGTCATGGCCGCGCCATGGCATTGCACGCAGGCCGGCAGGCCGCGCGCGTCGTCGCCGTGCTGCACGAGCTGGCGGCCGCGCTCGAGCAGCGCCGCAGTGGCGGCCACGGGCGCAGGCGGCGGGTAGGGG
>CAJYRH010000036.1 GCA_913776795.1 uncultured Pseudorhodoferax sp.
TTGGTCTTCTCGATGGCGAACATGAAGCCGAAGGCTCCGCCCAGAAACACGATCAGGCCCAGGCCGCCGGTCAATGCGGCCGTGATACCCGTGGCCACGCCGACCCAGGCGCCGAGCACCGTCGGGAGCAGGCTCAGTGCCAACAGCCAATAGGTGTTGCGCAGAACCTTGTTGCGCTGTTCCTGCGAGATGTCGAAGCCGCCGTATCCGGCGTCGTAAGTACGTACTTGGTTGGTCATGGTCTAACTCCTCATTGCCGTGATGGCAGTTGGAGAAATTCTAGGGCGATTCAAGAGCCAGCCGGCAATACCACTAAAGGGTCCGCCCTTATTGCGCAAAGGGATTTCGCGCGCCCACATGTGCCAAAAGTGCGGCGCGTTTTGTTTATGCTCGCCACCTTTCTTTGCGAAGCGCACCATGAAGACCAAGTCCTTTCTCGAACTCTCCGACCTCAAGGCGATCGCAGCCGCCGCCGAAGCCGAGGCCCTGAAGAACAATTGGGCCGTGACCATCGCCATCGTCGACGATGGCGGCCATCTGCTGTGGCTGCAGCGTCTGGATGGGGCGCCAGCCGTATCGGCCCACATCGCCCCGGCGAAGGCCAACACCGCCGCGCTGGGTCGGCGCGAGAGCAAGGTCTACGAAGACATCGTCAATGGCGGCCGCACAGCTTTTCTGAGTGCGCCGGATCTCAAGGGCCTGCTGGAAGGCGGCGTACCGATCATGAAGGACGGCAACTGCATTGGGGCCGTGGGCGTGAGCGGCGTGAAGTCGACCGAAGACGCACAGATTGCCCGCGCCGGCATCGCCGCCATCGGCCTGTAACGCGCCTGCCTCCAAGAACGAAAGCCGGTCTGAACGGCCGGCTTTCTTCATGCTGCCGTGGAAAAAAGCGTGGCTGGCAGGCCGAAGCCCGGTGGCTGGCAAAAACGACCCTTGGAGACTGACGTCAGTCCTGGAGTCGCCCCACGATGAAACTCATTTGGTCAGGATCAGCTTGCCGAGCTTGGTGGTCTGCAGGCGGTAGATGGCGCCGTTGTGCTTGATCTCCACCGCTTTGTGGCCACGCAGGAGTTCGTGGCTCTCCACGGCCAGGGCATCTGCGGCATCGGCCCGCTGCATGCCCGCAGCGGCAAAGCGTTGGAGCGCGGCGGCGTTGCCGGACATCAGGGGATGGGTGGCTGCGTGCATGGTGTGGTCCCTTGGTCAACTTGCGATGAGGTTAATGATAACGATTCGCAATTGAAAGTCAACAGCACGGGCGACGATTTTTCGCTCAAGGACTTTCAGGGCTTGGGTTCGGTGATGAAGCCGATCTTGCGCACGCCGGCCTGGCGTGCGAACGACATGGCCTGGGCCACGCGCTCGTAGCGCACCTCTCGGTCGCCGCGGATGTGCAACTCGGGCTGCGGTTCCTTTGCGCCTTCGGCCTGCAGGCGCGGCAGCAGGTCCTCGTCGGTGATGCGGTTCTCGTTCCAGTAGTAGCCACCGTCGGCGGCCACGGACAGGCGGATCGTCTGCGGCTTGGCATCCTCCTGTTCACTGCTGGCGCGGGGCAGGTCGATGTTCACCGCGTGCTTCATCACCGGGATGGTGATGATGAAGATGATGAGCAGCACCAGCATGACGTCGACCAGCGGCGTCATGTTGATCTCGTTCATCACCTCGTCCGTGTCGTCCTGGGTTCCGAAGGCCATCTCAGGCCCCCTTCTTCATCGCCACCACGTTGGCCGCACCGCCAGTGGCCACCCGCGCGCCGGTCACGAAGTAGGCATGCAGGTCGTGCGCGAAGCTGTTGAGCTTGTTCAGCACCGATTTGTTGCCGCGCACCATTGCGTTGTAGCCCAGCACGGCGGGAATGGCGACCGCAAGGCCCAGCGCCGTCATGATCAGCGCTTCGCCGATCGGGCCGGCTACTTTGTCGATGGTGGACTGGCCCGACAGGCCAATGGCCAGTAGCGCGTGGTAGATGCCCCAGACCGTGCCGAACAGACCCACGAACGGGGCAGTGGAGCCGACCGAGGCGAGGATTGCAAGACCTGCCTGCATGCGCGCCGTGGTCTCGTCAATGCTGTTGCGCAGCGTGCGGGTGACCCAGTCGCTCACGTCCAGCGTGTCGTGCAGGTGGGCCTTGGTGTTGCGGTGGTGGGCGGTGGCTTCGCGACCTTCCTCGGCCAGGCGCCGGAAGGGATTGCTCGGGTCTTTGCCGAGCTTGGCCAGGCCGGTGGCGAAGTCCTCGCTGTGCCAGAAACTGTCGGAGGCATTGGCCATCTTCTTGTAGCGAATGATGTCCAACGCCTTGATCAGGATCACGATCCACGAGGCCAGGGACATGGCCAGCAGCATCACGGCCACGCCCTTGGTGACGAGATCGCCTTGCTGCCAGACGTTGGCGAGGCCGAAATGGGATTCCATGCATTACTCCAGAAACAAGACAGAAACGCTTACTCGAGGACGTAGTTGACCGGCGCCTCGTACCACATGGCCTGGACGACGCCATTCACCTTGCCGGGCACATAACGGCATTTCATGACGTAGTCGATGGCAGAGCGGTCCAGCCGCTCGAAGCCGCTCGAGCGCTTGATCTCGGCGCGCTCGGGTTGGCCGTTGGTGCCGATCAGCACGCGCACCAGGACCTTGCCCTGTTCGCCCAGGCGCCGGCTGATGGCCGGGTACACGGGGCTGGGGTTTTGCAGATAGCTCGCATCGCTGGACGGCATCTGGATTTTGGGCGGTGCCGGAGGGGCCGGCGGAGGCGGCTCCGGCGCCGCGGCGACCGGCTGCTCGATCGGCGGCAACGGCGCAGGCGGTGCGATCACCCCGGTGGGCGCGGCCGGCGCCGGTGTGGGGTCCTGGATGGCCTGGGGTTGCGGCGCGGGCGGCAGCGTCGGGGCCTTGGGTTTGACGACAGGCCTCGTCACCTTGGGCGGCGCGGGCGGTGCCGGTGGGGGTGGTGGAGGCGGCGTGGGCTTGGGTGGCTCGACAAATTGGGACAGGATCTCCACCGGCACGATCACCTCGACGGCGCGCACCAGCAGGCCACTCTGCAGCGCCCACAGGGCCGCGGCGTGGAAAGCGATCACGCTGCCGACGATGACCGTGTTGCGGCTCAGGCCACTGCGTTCGGGATAGGTGCTCAAAGCCATGGTGAACGAGACAAGTGCCAAACCAAGCGCCCGCAGGGCGCCTGATGGAAAGACGCGCTGCAGGGAGTGTCGCGGCCGGGGCCTATCGGCGAAAGATCCACCAGGCCGAACCGACAACCAGGATCAGGCTGCCGCCGAGAGAGAAGAGTTCCATGCCACGCCTTCGCTGATGTTGCTGGCGCGCTGGGGAACCGGGGCATCGAGACCGCGGTCGTCGGGTCCGATGGCGCTGTGCAAGGCCGCGACGGGATGCAGGCGGCTGCATTGGTCGACGACTTCGCGCGCGCACCCTTCACAACGGCCACATTGCGTGGCCACGCCCAACTCGAGCTGGATGTCGTCGAAGCTCAGGCCGGCGCGCACATGGCGGACGATTTCGCGGTCGGAGATCCGGTTGCACACGCAGACGATCATGGCGATGAAGGCAGGTTGTGGCTGGCTGTTAGAGGTACTCTCGAGATTATAAATACGAATTCGTCGCATTTGTGAAACTTATTGGCGAATTCTGGCGCCGCGTAGGGCTTTGGACCGGCTACTGCTTGTGCTGCCACAGCAATTGCGGACCGCAGTCGGCCAGACTGGCACAGCCGCACAGGGCCATGGCGATCTCCAGCTCGTCGCGCAGCAGGCGCAGCACGTGCGCCACGCCGACCGCACCGGCATTGGCCAGGCCCCAGACCACGGGACGGCCGACCAGCACGGCGGTGGCGCCCAGGGCCAAGGCCTTGAGCACGTCGGTGCCGCGCCGGATGCCCCCGTCCACCAACACAGGCATCCGGGCGCCGATGGCGTCGACAATGGGGGGCAGCAGGTCGGCCGTGGGCGGCATGGTGTCCAGCGTGCGTCCGCCATGGTTGGAGACGATGAGCCCGGCCACCTGAAGTGCGGCGGCCTGCCGCGCATCGTCCGCGTGGGTGACGCCTTTGAGCAGCACGGGCAGACGGCTGATGGACTGCAGCCACTGCACATCCTCCCAGGTCGGCGCATGCTGCAGCAGTCCGTCGAACACCGCGCTTTGGCCGGGGGCCAGCGTGACGGCCGGCAGTGGTGGCAGCGCCGCGAGGTGTGCCGCCGCCGCGTGGGCCGGCACGCGGAACCCGGCACGGCGCTCCCGGTCGCGCGCGCCACTGGCCGGCGCATCCACGGTCAACACCAGGGCCTCGTAGCCGGCCTGCTCGGCGCGCTGCACCAGGTCGCGCGTGAAGCCCCGGTCGTACTGAAGGTAGAGCTGGAACCACAGCGGACCGCGGCAGGGTTCATGCGCAATGGCTGCGGCCACTGTTTCGAGCGGTGTACTGGCCTGGGTGCTCAGCACCAGCCCGGCGCCCAGCGCGGACGCCGCGTGGGCCGTGGCCAGTTCGCCGTCGGCATGCGCCATGCGCTGAAACGCCACCGGCGCCACCAGAATGGGGTGTGCCAGGGTGCGCCCCAGCAGTTGCACGCGCGTGTGGCCGCCTTGCAGGCGCCGCAGCACACGCGGGTGTAGTTGCAGCGCGTCCCAGGCCTGCCGGTTGGCACGCAGCGTCAGTTCGTCGGCGGCGCCGCCGCTGAAATAGGCCCAGGCGTTGTCGTCCAGGCGAGTGCGGGCGAGCGCCTCGTGGTCGGCCAGCGTGGCCAGGCCGGCCGGCAAGCGGTCGACCGCCGGAACTTGCGATGTCTGAAGGGCCATGTCTTCAGTATCGCAAGCAGCGGCTGCAGCCGGCGCTTCCGGCGCCAGGCTTACAGTTTCGCCGTGACTGCCGCCGAGCGCGGCGTGCCGATGGGCGGTGCCGCCCCTCGCACACGGACAGAGGGCTCAGCAGCCCGCGTTGCCGGTGGTCGAGCTGCAGCGGACTGTGCCGGCCAGCGCCTTGGTCGCCTTCGCCGAAGAAACTGAAGCTGGGCGCCATGGGCGGCGCCTGCGTTATCGGTGGTGCCTTCTGGTTGTGAAGGGCGAAGCCGTCGAGCCATCCAGGGTCGACTCAGCAGAATTCGGCCCGCCGTACACCTGCGACCAAAAAAATAGCGGGCCAGGCCCGCCATGCCGCATGAATGAAGGTGCTGTCCGTCAGCTGATCTCGCCCATCTGGCTTTGGAGGTAGTTCTGCAAACCCACCTTCTGCACCAGGTCGATCTGCGTCTCCAGAAAATCGATGTGTTCCTCCGTGTCGTCCAGGATGCCCTGCAGCAGGTCGCGCGATACGTAGTCGCGCACGCTCTCGCAATGCGCGATGCCGTCCTTGATGGTGGCCTGTGCGCCGTACTCCATCTTGAGGTCGCAGCTCAAAAGCTCGGGCACATCCTCGCCAACCATGAGCTTGCCCAGGTCCTGCAGATTGGGCAGGCCGTCGAGCATGAAGATGCGGTCCATGAGCTTGTCGGCGTGCTTCATCTCACCGATCGACTCCTCGTATTCCTTCTTGGCCAGCTTGGTGAGGCCCCAGTGCTTGAGCATGCGGTAGTGCAGGAAGTACTGGTTGATGGCGGTCAGCTCGTTCTTGAGCTGGGCCTGCAGGTGCGCGATGACTTGGGGGTCGCCTTGCATGGGAGTTCCTTTCTTATGCTGCCGTGCGGTGGATCAAGCCGCGCATTCTCGTCCTGCGCCCATGCCGGCGCCATCCAATGCCCCCGCACCAGCGGTGTGCCTGCGGCTGACATTGATAGGCGTTCTTGCTCAGAAACGTCCAAGAGGGACTCCGCGCATTGGCTTTTTCAATGCAGCCCATATCGGCAAACGATTGGCTCCAGCGTGGGGACGGGGGTTAAAGTCCAGGCTTCGAGAATTTCCAACCCGTCATAGGAACAACATGTCTTTGATCAACACGCAAGTCCAACCCTTCAAAACCACCGCATTCGTGAACCGTAGCGGCAAAGGCGAGTTCATCGAAGTGACCGAAGCAAACCTGAAGGGCAAGTGGTCCGTTCTGATCTTCATGCCGGCGGCGTTCACCTTCAACTGCCCGACCGAGATCGAGGACGCTGCCGACAACTATGCGGAGTTCCAGAAGGCCGGTGCCGAGGTCTACATCGTGACAACCGACACGCACTTCTCGCACAAGGTCTGGCACGAAACCTCCGACGCAGTCGGCAAGGCCAAGTTCCCGCTGGTCGGCGACCCGACCCATCAGCTCACCAACGCGTTCGGTGTGCACATCCCTGAGGAGGGCTTGGCGCTGCGCGGCACGTTCGTCGTCAACCCCGACGGCGTGATCAAGACCCTGGAAATCCACTCCAACGAGATCGCCCGCGACGTGTCGGAAACCCTGCGCAAGCTCAAGGCTGCCCAGTTCACCGCCGCCAATCCCGGCCAGGTCTGCCCCGCCAAGTGGAAGGAAGGCGCGAAGACCCTGACGCCTTCGCTGGACCTGGTCGGCAAGATCTAAGCCGCAGCCGGCAACGGCAGAGCGCCTTGGGCGCTCCCCAGCCGGACAGCGTCATGGCGGTTATCCGCCATGCCGTCCGGCTTTTTTTCGCCCATTCGATCCCCATATAACACGACTTTGAAAGGAATCCACCATGCTCGACGACCAACTCAAGACCCAGCTTGGCGCCTACCTGGAGCGCGTCACGCAGCCGTTCGAACTGGTGGCTTCCCTGGACGACAGCGAGACCGCGCGCGACATGCGTGCGCTACTGGAGACGATCCAGAGCCTGCGCAGCGACAAGATCACGTTGCGCACGGACGGCGACGACGCACGCAAGCCGTCGTTCAGCGTGCAGCGCACTGGCACGAACACGCAACTGCGCTTTGCCGGCCTGCCGTTGGGGCATGAGTTCACCTCGCTGGTGCTGGCGCTGCTGTGGACCGGCGGCCATCCGCCCAAGGTCGAGCAGGACGTGATCGACCAGATCAAGGCGCTGGACGGCGACTACCAGTTCGAGGTGTACATGAGCCTGACCTGCCACAACTGCCCCGACGTGGTGCAGGCGCTGGCGCTGATGGCCGTGCTGAACCCGCGCGTGAAGACCACGGTGGTCGAGGGTGGCGCGTTCCAGCAGGAAGTGACCGAACGCGAGATCATGGCCGTCCCCATGGTGTTCCTGAACGGCGAGGTGTTTGGCTCGGGTCGCATGTCGCTGGAGGAGATCGTCGCCAAGCTCGACACCGGTGCGGCTGAGCGCGAGGCTGCCAAACTGTCTGCCAAGGACCCCTACGAGGTGCTGATCGTGGGCGGCGGCCCTGCCGGCGCCGCGGCGGCCGTGTACGCGGCGCGCAAGGGCATCCGCACGGGCGTGGCGGCCGAGCGCTTCGGCGGCCAGGTCAACGACACCTTGGGGATCGAGAACTACATCTCCATCGTGGAGACGGACGGCCCCAAGTTCGCCGCGAACCTGGAGGCCCATGTGCGTGCCTACGAGGTGGACATCATGAACCTGCAGCGCGCCGACCGGCTGGTGCCGGCGGCCGAGGCCGGTGGCCTGGTCGAGGTGCAACTGGCCAACGGCGGCGTGCTCAGGTCCAGGACGGTGATCCTGTCGACTGGCGCGCGCTGGCGCAACGTCAACGTGCCCGGCGAGGCGGAGTACCGCAACAAGGGCGTGGCCTATTGCCCGCACTGCGACGGCCCGCTGTTCAAGGGCAAGCGCGTGTCAGTCATCGGGGGCGGCAACTCGGGCGTGGAAGCGGCGATCGATCTGGCCGGAATCGTCAGCCACGTGACGCTGGTCGAGTTCGCTGAGCAGCTCAAGGCCGACGCCGTGCTCGTGCGCAAGCTCTACAGCCTGCCCAACGTGACGGTGCACACGAATGCCCAGACCACGGAAATCACCGGCGCCGAGGGCAAGGTCAACGGCCTGCGCTACAAGGACCGCGCGACCGGCGCGGAGCATCTGGTGGCCCTGGAGGGCGTCTTCGTGCAGATTGGCCTGGTGCCCAACACCGAATGGCTCAGAGGCACGGTGGAGCTCTCCAAGTACGGCGAGATCATCGTCGACGCACGCGGCCAGACATCGGTGCCCGGCGTGTTCGCGGCGGGCGATGCGACGACGACGCCGTACAAACAGATCGTCATCGCAGCGGGCGAGGGCGCCAAGGCGGCGCTGTCGGCCTTTGACCACCTGATCCGCAGCCCGGCGCCCGTCGGGGCTTGAGGTCGCGGCCCAGGGCGGCACTTCAGTAACTGAGCCGCTCCGGCCGCACCTCCTGCAGGATGGTGGTGGCAATTTCCTCGATCGACTTGGTCGTGGTGCTGAGCCATCGGATGCCGCTGCGCCGCATCATCGACTCGGCCGCGGCGACCTCCATGCGGCAGTTCTCGATCGACGCGTAGCGCGAGTTGGGACGACGTTCGTTGCGGATTTCCGAGAGCCGCTCGGGATTGATGGTCAGCCCGAACAGCTTGGCGCGGTGCGGCACCAGCGAGGGCGGCAGGTGGTTGCGCTCGAAGTCTTCGGGAATCAGCGGGTAGTTCGACGCCTTGAGGCCGTATTGCATGGCCAGGTAGAGCGAGGTAGGCGTCTTGCCGCTGCGCGACACGCCGACCAGGATCACGTCGGACTGCTGAAGGTCGCGGTCGCTCTGGCCGTCGTCGTGCTCGAGCGAGAAGTTGATCGCCGCGATGCGGTCGTTGTACGCCTGGCTCTTGCTGATGTCCGAGAAGCGGCCAACGCGGTGGTGCGACTTGATGCCGAGCTCCACTTCCAGCGGGCGCACGAAGGTGCCGAACATGTCCAGCAGCATGCCGTGGCAGTGCTGCTCGAAGAACTGCAGCACCTCCATGTTGACGATGGTCGTGAACACCAGTGGCTTGCGGTTCTCGACCTCCGCGGTGTGGTTGATCTGGCGCACTGCCTGGTGGGCCTTGTCGATCGTGTCCACGAACGGCAGGCGCACATGGCGCGTCTTCATGTCGAACTGCGCCAGGATGGCGTTGCCGAAGGTCTCGGCGGTGATGCCCGTGCCGTCGGAAATGAAAAATACGGTGCGGGTCGTCATAGTTGCTCCAGAAACTGCACGGCCATTTTGCAGGATCCGTGCCTACACACGGCGGCGTGGCAGGCCCCTACAATGCCGCCCCAATGTCCCTAATTTTCACCATGTGGTGCGCGCACATACAGCAACGACAACGACGTTGCGCCGCCGGCATGGACGACGTTGCTGACGGCAGGGTGTCCTGCGGGCGGCGTGCAGACGGTTTTTCAACCTTTGGAGCTTTCCCATGTCTGCACTCTTTGAGGCGACCGCCCTGGTCGTTCCGTTTGAAAACCTGAGGATGACCGACGTCGAGGCGGTCGGCGGCAAGAACGCCAGCCTCGGCGAAATGATCTCGCAGCTGCCGCAGGGCGTTCGGGTACCCACGGGCTTCGCGACCACCGCGCACGCCTTCCGCGAATTCCTCGCGCACGAAGGCTTGACCCAGCGCATCGCCCAGCGGCTCGCCACCCTTGACATCGAGGACGTGCGCGCGCTTGCCGCCGCCGGAGCCGAGATCCGCGGCTGGATCGAGGCCCAGCCGTTCCCTGCTGCGCTGGAGAAGGGCGTGCGCGATGCCTTCGCCACGCTGTCCGCCGGCAACGCCCAGGCCAGCTTCGCCGTGCGCTCGTCCGCCACGGCCGAAGACCTGCCCGATGCTTCCTTCGCGGGCCAGCAGGAGACCTTCTTGAACGTGGTTGGCATCGAGGACGTGCTGCACAAGATGAAAGAGGTGTTCGCCTCCTTGTACAACGACCGCGCGATCAGCTACCGCGTGCACAAAGGCTTCGCCCACGACGTCGTGGCCCTGTCGGCCGGCGTGCAGCGCATGGTGCGCTCCGACCAGGGCGCGGCCGGCGTGATGTTCACGATCGACACCGAATCGGGCTTCGACCAGGTGGTGTTCATCACCTCCAGCTACGGCCTGGGCGAGACGGTGGTGCAAGGTGCAGTGAACCCCGACGAGTTCTACGCCCACAAGCCCATGCTCAAGGCCGGCAAGAAGGCCGTGATCCGCCGCAACCTGGGCAGCAAGCTGATCCAGATGGTGTTCGCCACGCCCGACGAGAAGAAGGCCAGCGGCAAGCTGGTCCAGACCGTCGACGTACCGACCGACCTGCGCAACCGCTACTCGCTGACCGATGCCGAGGTCGAGCAGCTGGCCCGGTACGCCCTCGTGATCGAGGAGCACTACGGACGCCCCATGGACATCGAGTGGGGCAAGGACGGCACCGACGGCCAGCTCTACATCCTGCAGGCCCGCCCCGAGACGGTGAAGAGCCAGCAGGCCGGCAAGGCCGAGCAGAAGTACAAGCTCAAGGGCCGCAGCGCCGTGCTGGCCGAAGGCCGCGCCATCGGTCAGAAGATCGGGACCGGCCCGGTGCGTCTGGTGCACAACATCAGCCAGATGGACGAGGTGCAGCCTGGCGACGTGCTCGTGACCGACATGACCGACCCGAACTGGGAGCCGGTGATGAAGCGCGCCAGCGCCATCGTGACCAACCGTGGCGGCCGCACCTGCCACGCAGCCATCATCGCGCGCGAACTGGGCATCCCGGCCGTGGTCGGTTGCGGCGACGCGACCGAGCGCCTGAAGACCGGCACGCTGGTCACCGTGAGCTGCGCCGAGGGGGACACCGGGCACATCTACGACGGCCTGCTTGAGACGGAGGTCACCGAGGTCGAGCGCGGCGCCATGCCCGAGATCAAGACCAAGATCATGATGAATGTGGGCAATCCGCAGCTGGCCTTCGACTTTTGCCAGCTGCCCAACGCCGGCGTCGGCCTGGCGCGGGTGGAGTTCATCATCAACAACAACATCGGCGTGCACCCCAAGGCCATCCTGGACTATCCGAATGTCGACGCCGATCTCAAGAAGGCGGTCGAATCTGTCGCGCGTGGCCATGCGTCGCCGCGTGCCTTCTACGTCGACAAGGTGGCCGAGGGCGTAGCGACCATCGCCGCGGCGTTCTGGCCCAAGCCGGTGATCGTGCGCCTGTCGGACTTCAAGTCCAACGAGTACCGCAAGCTGATCGGCGGCAGTCGCTACGAGCCGGAAGAAGAGAACCCGATGCTGGGCTTCCGCGGCGCGGCGCGCTACATCAGCGCCGAGTTCGGCGAGGCCTTTGCGATGGAGTGCCAAGCCCTGAAGCGCGTGCGCAACGACATGGGCCTGACCAACGTGCAGATCATGGTGCCCTTCGTGCGCACCCTGACGCAGGCCCAGCGTGTGACCGAACTGCTGGCCGTGCACGGTTTGAAGCGCGGCCAGGACGAACTGAAGGTCATCATGATGTGCGAGGTGCCCAGCAACGCCATCCTGGCCAACGAGTTCCTGGAATACTTCGACGGCTTTTCAATCGGATCCAACGACCTGACCCAGCTCACGCTGGGCCTGGACCGCGACTCCGGCCTGGAGCTGCTGGCCGCCGACTTCGACGAGCGCGACCCCGCCGTGCAGGCCATGCTCAAGCGTGCCATCGATGCCTGCAAGGCCAAGGGCAAGTACGTGGGCATTTGCGGCCAGGGTCCCAGCGACCATCCGGACTTCGCGCAGTGGCTGGCCGACCAGGGGATCGAATCGATCTCGCTGAACCCGGACACGGTGGTCGCGACCTGGCAGCAGCTGGCGCGCTGAGGGCGCAGCGCCCACCATCCATCGGGGCGCCTTCGGGCGCCTTTTTTACGAGGACGCCCGTGCCTGCGCGCGGTGCAAGGAGACGACGAGTTGCTGCGGGGTCTGCTGTTGCTGCTGTGGGCGTTGCTGGCGTTCGGGCCAGCCTGGTTCGCCCGCGACCTCGACACCACCGTCGCCGGCTGGCCTTTGAACTATTGGCTCTGCGCGCAGGGTGCCGTGTTGGGCTTCATCGCCATCGTGGCGGTCTACGCGCGGGCCGGGCGCGGCAACGAGGCCGCAGTGCCGGGCACCCACGGCCGCTTGCACCGCATCTTCGGCCTGTACGTGCTCTGCCTGCTGGTGTTCCTGGCCAGCATGGCGCTGGCCGAGCGCGCCGGTCTTCCACGTCCCTGGATCGGCGCGATCTTCCTTTTCTCCAGCCTGGCGCTGTACGCAGGCATCGGCATCTTCTGCCGCACCTCCGACGCGCGCGAATACTACGTGGCCGGCCGCAACGTGCCACCCATCTACAACGGCATGGCCACGGCAGCCGACTGGATGAGCGCGGCCTCGTTCATCAGCCTGGCTGGCGGGCTCTACCTGCAAGGCTTCTCGGGCCTGTCAGGCCAGACCGGCGGCCTGGCCTACATCCTGGGCTGGACCGGGGGCTTCTGCCTGGTGGCGCTGCTGATCGCGCCGTCGCTGCGCCGCGCCGAGATCTACACCGTGCCGGATTACTTCGCCCAGCGCTTCGGCGGCCGCTGGCCGCGCGTGCTGGCGGCGTTGGCGGCCGTTCTGTGCTCTTTCACTTATGTCGTGGCGCAGATTTACGGTGTCGGCCTGATCGCATCGCGCCTGACCGGCGTGCAGTTCGAGATCGGCATCCTGCTCGGCCTGGGTGGCGTGCTCGTGTGCAGTTTCCTTGGCGGCATGCGGGCCGTGACCTGGACCCAGGTTGCGCAGTACGTCATCGTGATCCTGGCCTTCCTGATCCCGGTGTCCTGGCTGGCCTACAAGCAGCTCGGCAATCCGGCGGCGCCCTTCGTCTACGGGCCGCAGCTGGGTCAGATCGCGGTGCGCGAGGCCGAGCTCGTCGCGGCACCCGCCGAGCAGGCGGTGGTTGCCGAGTTCGCGCGGCGCGCCGCCGCATACGAGGCCATGCTGCGCGACGTGCCTGCCGCGCTCGCGCGCGAACGCCTGCAGGCCCAGCAGCGCCTGCAGCAGTTGCGCGAGGCCGGCGCGCCCGATGCCGAGATGCGCGAAGCCAGCCGTTTGCTGAATGGACTGCCGACGACGGAACAGGTCGCGCGCGAACGCTGGACGCGTGCACACGCGGAAATGCAGGAGCGTTCACGCCCACTGGGCGGCGTGGCCCCCATGGCCACGCCCTTTGGCGGGCATGCCGACGGCACGCCCGCGGAACGCGCCGCCTTTTCGACGGCACGGCTCAACTTCGTCGCGCTGATGCTGTGCCTGATGCTGGGCACAGCGGGCCTGCCGCATCTGCTCACGCGCTTCTTCACCACGCCCTCGGTGGCTGGGGCACGCAGTTCGGTGGCCTGGTCACTGCTGTTCATCGCCTTGCTCTACATCGCGGCGCCGGCATTGGCGGTTCTGGTCAAGCACGAGGTGCTCAGCGAACTGGTGGGCAAGCGCTTCG
>CAJYRH010000037.1 GCA_913776795.1 uncultured Pseudorhodoferax sp.
GTTTGGCGGGGCGACGCGACAGGGGAAGTGTGCGAAGCACGGGCCACCGCGAGCGAGCTGCATGCCACGCATGCCCGTGCGCGGGCGCGGTCTTGATGGCATGCGCCTTGGTCCTGTTACTCCTGACAGGTATGTTCTATGCAGCCTCGGCCGGCAATTCACAACGCATACACACCATCTGTCGTCGTGCAATTCTGTGGGGCGGTGGGAAGGGCGTAAGCGGGCGCCGAGGGGGTCCTGCTGGCGCTCCGTGACAAAGTGCACAGCGTGCAGTCGCGGTGCGCCTGTTGCTGCGCGATCGATGTGATCAGAACTGGATGAATGAATGCAAAAAAGCGATTGGTGCAACTTGCACTCAATCTGAGATGTTTCTTTTTCGTTACATCTGGCCGGTCAGCGGAGCGCCTCCGAATTGATGGCCAAGCCCCTGCATGGCGGCCGCGGGTCCGCGCGGCCGGCGGGCAGGACTGCGGCGTTGTCAGACCGAGGCGTCGGCCACGTCGCCCGGTAGCGCAGCGTAAGCCAGGCGGTATTGGTTGCGCACGATCTCGGCAGCAGCGCCCAGGGCCGTGAGCCCGGCGTCGGACAGCGGACCGCTGAACAGCGCCTCGATGGCGGCCGCACTCTCGCCGCAGGCCACCAGCACCCAGTCGGCATAGCGGTCCTTCGAGGCGCGCAGCCGCTGTTCGGCGGTCTGCGCGATGGCCGGCGCCTCATGGCGCAGCAGGTGCAGACCGGACAGGCCGGGCTGGACGCAGGCCCTGGCGGCCAGCCCGCGCAGTGCCTCACGCAGCGCATCCTCGCGTCCAGGCACGGGCGACAGCCGCACGGTGCATGCATGCGCCGCCATGCTGCCCCCCCGGCTCTCCAGCACGCGGCACTGGCTGCGCACCATGTTGCGATGCTTCGGCATCAGGCGCACGGACCACGGTGTGGGCGCGTTGAGCCGCGCCAGGTAGGCCGGCGAGGACAGCACGCCGTGGTCCTCCAGTTCGTAAAGCACGAACACGCCCTCGCTTCCGTCGGCCGCGCACCAGCGCGAAGCGCGGCGGAAGCCAGGGATGCCCAGCCGCTCAGGAAAGTGTTCGTGTGCATGCCAATGCCCGAAATCGGCACGCGCGGCAGGAGCCATGTCCCACCACATGGCCAGCGCGGCCTTGCCCAGGAGCGCCAAGGCCTGCTCCTACTGGCCGCCGCGCAGGCGCGCCAGATCGGCACCCACCTGCTGTACGAGCGGCTCGCCGACCTCGCGCGCGAACTTGTCGGTCACCGCCTGCACCTTCTCGCGCAGGCGCTTGATCTCCGCTGTGCCGACCTCGTTGACCTGCATGCTTTTCCTGAGCGCCTCGATCGATTCGCCCTCCTTGCGCTGCACGGCCTGGCGTTCGAACTGCCTGGCGTCGTCCGCCGCGTCACGGATCACCTTGCGCTCGGCCTCGTTGAGTGCGTCCCAGGTCTTCCTGCCCATCATGAACGGCATGCCGGTGTAGACATGGCGCGTCAGGGAGAGGTACTTCTGCACCTCCGCGAACTTGCCCGACTCGATCACGCCCAGCGGGTTGTCCTGGCCGTCGATGGCGCGCGATTCCAGCGCGCCATAGACCTCGCCGAAGGTCATGGGCACGGGGTTGGCGCCGAGCGCATGGAACAGGTCCAGAAAGATCGGCGAACCGATCACGCGGATCTTCAGGCCGGCGATGTCCTCGGCCCGCGCGATGGGCCGCTTGCTGTTGGTCATGTGGCGAAAGCCCAGATCCCAGATGCCCAGGCCCACGATGCCGTGCTGTGCCAGGTCGGCCTGCAACTGCGTGCCGACCGCGCCGTCGGCAATGGCATAGGCTTCCTGCGGCGTGTTGAACAGGAAGGGCAGGTCGAACACCATGAAGCGCTTGTCCAGCGAGGCCACGATGCCGGTGGCCATGGACGTGAAGTCCAGCGTGCCGCCGCGCACGGCCGACAGGTTCTGCATGTCGCTGCCCAGCACGGCACCGGGAAACAGGCTCACGCGCAGCCTGCCGCCGCTGCGCTGGGCCACGCTGTCGGCGAACCTCTGTGCGCCCAGGCCCAGCGGGTGGTCTTTGGCGAGGCTGAAGGCAAAGCGCATCTGGCGTTCGCGGATCTCCTGCGCGCGCAGCGCCGGGGTGGCCAGCAGCGCGGCCGTGCCAGCCACGACGGCACGGCGGGACAGGGATGGCATGGGCATGGGTCTCCTCATTCGAAAAAAGCCGGCGGATCATTGCAGAATGCTGAACGTCTTCCAAATTTTGGAAGACGTTCAAATTCTGAACATCTCAACTCCTTGAAAGCACAGCATGAGCGGCGCCTTAGAGAAGTCCCTGGCCATCCTCGAATACCTGATTGCCCATCCCGACGGCGTGGCGCTCGCGCAGATCGCAACCGAACTCGGCCAGCTGCGCAGCGGCTGCCACCGGACCCTGCAGGAACTCATCCGCTACGGCTACGTGCGCCAGCTGCCGCAGCGCGGCGACTACGCATTGACCACCAAGATGGCTTCCATGGGGTTGAGCTTTTTGTCCAAGTCGGGCGTGGTCGATATCGCCCAGCCCGTGGTCCAGCGCCTGGCCCAGGCCACCGGGGAACTGGTGCGCCTGGCCATCGTCGACGGCGAGCGGCTGACGCTGGTGGCCAAGGCCCAGGGGGCGCGTTCGGGCCTGCTGTACGACCCGGACATGGGCATCGACCTGCGGCTGTCGTGCAGCGCCGCGGGCCAGGCCTGGCTCATGACGCTGCCCGAGGACGCGGCCATCGCCTACGTCACGCGCCAGGGCATGGGGCAGCCGAAGCACTTCGGACCGAATGCACCGACCTCGTTCAAGGCCCTGCTCAAGCTGCTGGACGAGCACCGCAGGCGGCGCTTCAGCGTGATCGAGGAGGCTTATGCGCCGGGCATGAGCTCCATGGCCGCGCCGGTCCAGCGTCCCGGCGAGCCGGCCACGGGCGTGCTCGTGGTTGCGGGGCCGTCGGCGCGCCTCACGGTTTCGCGCATGCTGCAGTTCGGGCCTGCCCGGTCGCCGCCAGTTCCGCGCAGGCGGCCAGCAGGGCCGGCCCGAACT
>CAJYRH010000038.1 GCA_913776795.1 uncultured Pseudorhodoferax sp.
CCGGCACTGCGGCCTGGTCGGTCCCGGGTGCTTGCGGCGTTGCGTGCTGGCGCAGCACCTCGACCCAGGCGTCCACGGCGCCGGCGTCGGCCGACTTGCTGATGTAGGCGCGCGCGCCCAGGCGCAACGCTTCCTCGCGGATGCGCAGGTCCTGCGCGCCGCTGAGCACCACGACCGGCACGCCAGGATGGTCGCGCCGCAGGATGCGCAGGCCCGCGAAGCCCTTCGCATCGGGCAGCTGCAGGTCCAGCAGCACCAGCGCGATGGCATGCCGCGCTTCGGCGAGCCGCGCCAGGCCCTGTTCGAGCGTGCCGGCCTCTTCGACCTCGTAGGAGCCCGCGAACTGCTGCAGGACCAGGGTGCGCACGCCCATGCGCACCAGCGCGTGGTCGTCGATCACGAGCAGCCGCCGGACGCCGGACGCGGCGGAGAGTGCAGGCGCGGTGGCGGACATATGCCGCGAAACATACCAACAAGGATGCAGGCTGACCAGCGGCATCCGGCGGCGACGGTGACCGGGGTCATGGCCGCGCCCGACCCGGGCGCACCCCGATAATCCGGCCGCATGAATCCCCTGCTCGCCCGCCTGCAGCCCTACCCGTTCGAACGGCTGCGCCAGTTGTTCACCGGCGTCACGCCGCCGCCCGGCCTGCGGCCGATCAGCCTGGGCATCGGCGAACCCAAACACCCGACCCCGGCATTCATCCAGTCCGCGCTGGCGGGCGACCTGCGTGACGGGCTGGCCGGCTACCCCCCGACGGCTGGGACGCCAGAACTGCGCGCAGCCTTCACCGGCTGGTTGCAGCGCCGCTACGGCCTGGCGCTGGACGCGGCCACGCAGGTGCTGCCGGTGAATGGGTCGCGCGAGGCCTTATTCGCGTTCGCGCAGACCGTCATCGACCCAACACGGCCCGGTGCCACCGTGGTGTGCCCCAATCCGTTCTACCAGATCTACGAGGGCGCCGCCCTGCTGGCCGGTGCCCAGCCGTACTACGCGCCCAGCGATCCCCGGCGCAACTTCGCGGTGGACTGGGACAGCGTGCCGGCCGAGGTCTGGGCCCGCACCCAGCTGGTCTACGTCTGCTCGCCCGGCAACCCAACCGGTGCGGTCATGCCGCTGGACGAATGGCGCAAGCTGTTCGACCTGTCGGACCGGCATGGCTTCGTGATCGCCTCGGACGAGTGCTACAGCGAGATCTATTTCGCCGACACCGCCCCGCTGGGCGGCCTGGAGGCCGCCGCGCAGCTCGGCCGCAGCGACCTGCGCAACATCGTGGCGTTCACAAGCCTTTCCAAGCGCAGCAACGTGCCGGGCATGCGCTCGGGCTTCGTGGCGGGCGACGCTGCGCTGATCAAGCCGTATCTGCTCTACCGCACCTACCACGGCAGCGCCATGAGCCCCGTGGTGCAGACGGCCTCCATCGCCGCCTGGAACGACGAGGCGCACGTCCAGGCCAACCGCGCGCTGTACCGCGAGAAGTTCGCGGCCGTCACGCCGATCCTGGCCGAAGCCATGGACGTGCGCCTGCCCGACGCCAGTTTCTACCTGTGGGCCGGCGTGCCGCTGCGCCCGGGCGAGCCGGCCGAGGGCAGCGATGCGCGCTTCGCCCGAGAACTGCTCGCTCAATACAATGTCACCGTCCTGCCCGGCAGCTACCTCGCACGCGAGGCCGCTGGCGCCAATCCCGGCCAGGGACGCGTGCGCATGGCCCTGGTCGCCGAGACCGCCGAATGCGTGGAAGCCGCGCAGCGCATCGTTCAATTCATCCAATCGAGACCGCAAACAGCATGAGCCAACAGCTTCAGACCCTCATCGACAACGCGTGGGAGAGCCGCGCCAGCCTGTCGCCGCAAGCCGCCCCGAAGGAGGTGCAGGACGCCGTCGAGCACGTCATCGCCGAGCTCAACAACGGCAAGCTGCGCGTGGCCACGCGCGATGGCGTGGGCCAGTGGACCGTGCACCAGTGGATCAAGAAGGCCGTGCTGCTGTCCTTCCGCCTGAAGGACAACGAGGTCGTCAAGGCCGGCGAACTGGGCTTTTACGACAAGGTGCAGACCAAGTTCGCCCACCTGTCGGCCGACGAAATGAAGGCCACCGGAGTGCGCGTGGTGCCGCCGGCCGTGGCGCGCCGAGGCAGCTTCATCGCCAAAGGCGCGATCCTGATGCCCAGCTATGTGAACATCGGGGCCTACGTGGATGAAGGCACCATGGTCGACACCTGGGCCACCGTGGGCAGCTGCGCCCAGGTTGGCAAGAACGTGCACCTGTCCGGCGGCGTGGGCCTGGGCGGCGTGCTCGAGCCGCTGCAGGCGAACCCGACCATCATCGAGGACAACTGCTTCATCGGTGCGCGCTCCGAGGTCGTCGAAGGCGTGATCGTCGAGGAGAACGCGGTGCTCGGCATGGGCGTCTACCTGGGCCAGAGCACGCCGATCTTCAACCGCGCCACGGGTGAAATCAGCTATGGCCGCGTGCCTGCCGGCAGCGTCGTGATCAGCGGCAGCCTGCCCAAGACCGCGGCCAACGGCACCGCCTACAGCACCTATGCCGCCGTCATCGTCAAGACGGTGGATGCGCAAACGCGTGCCAAGACCAGCCTGAACGAGCTGCTGCGCGACTGAATGGGCTATTCCCGGTCCCTGCGCTGCGCGCTGTGCCAAGTTCCTGGCGGGGGGGCCGCGAGCGGCCAGGGCAGAACTCCTGCCGCTGCGTCCGGCGGCAGGGCCTGCTCCGCAGCCGTCGGAGCCATGGCCAGGCATTGGTGGCGGGGACCCCGGCTGGCCCACCGCGCCATGATTCGACTTTTCGGAGAGCCAGCATGAGCACCATGGAACGCATCCTGCGCCTGATGCAGGAGAAAAAAGCCTCCGACCTGTTCCTCTCGGCCAACGCGCCGGCGCAGCTCAAGATCAACGGGCTGACCGTGCCGATCAACAGCCAGGTGCTGCCCTTCGACGCGCCAGTCAAGCTGCTGGCCGAGGTGATGTCGGCGCCGCAGATCCAGGAGCTGGACCGCACCGGCGAGCTCAACGCGGCCGTGTCGCTGAGTGGCGTCGGGCGCTTTCGCGTGAGCGCCATGCGCCAGCGCGGCAGCTACGCGGTGGTGGTGCGCTACATCAACACCGAGATCCCGACGCTGGAATCGCTCAACGTGCCGTCGGTGCTGGCCGATCTGGTGCAGCGCCGGCGCGGCCTGCTGCTCGTGGTCGGTGCCACCGGTGCGGGCAAGACCACCACGCTCGCGGCCATGATGGACCACCGCAACGAACGCCAGAGCGGGCACATCCTGACGATCGAGGAGCCCATCGAGTTCCTGTTCAAGAACAAGAAGTCCATCGTCAACCAGCGCGAGATCGGCACCGACACGCAATCGCTGCAGGTCGCGCTCAAGAACGCGCTGCGCCAGGCGCCCGATGTGATCCTGATCGGCGAGATCCGCGACCGCGAGACCATGTCGGCCGCCATCGCCTACGCCCAGACCGGCCACCTGTGCCTGGCCACGCTGCATGCCAACAACAGCTACCAGGCGCTGAACCGCATCCTGAACTTCTACCCAGTCGAGGTGCGGCCTACCATGCTGGGCGACCTAGCGGCGGTGCTGCAGGCGGTTGTTTCGCAACGGCTGCTGCGCACGGTGCGCGGCGACCGCGTGCCGGCTGTCGAGGTGCTCATGAACACGGCGCTGGTGTCCGAGATGATCGAGCACGGCGATTTCTCCGGCGTCAAGGAGGCCATGGAGAAATCCATCGCCGAAGGCTCGCAGACCTTCGAGGCCGACATCGCCCGGCTCATCACCGAGGGCGTGATCGAGCGACAGGAAGGCCTGTCCCACGCCGATTCGGCGACCAACCTGATGTGGCGGCTGCAGAACGACTTCTCGCGCGGCGCCGCCGCAGCGGCTGCCGCGCCTGCAGCGCCCGACGACGAACCCTCGTTCACCGAGTTCACGCTGGACGTGAAGACCTGACCCATGCACAGCACTTTGCGACTGGCCGAACAACTGATCGCCCAGCCCTCCGTCACCCCCGAGGACGGCCAATGCCAGGCGCTGATCGCCGCGCGCCTGGCGGCACTGGGATTTGCCTGCGAGACCATCGCCAGCGGACCGGCCGATTTCCGCGTGACCAACCTGTGGGCCCGCCGCGCCGGCAGTGCCAGCCAGGCGCGCACGCTCGTGTTCGCCGGCCACACCGATGTCGTGCCCACCGGTCCGCTCGCCCAGTGGACCAGCGACCCGTTCACACCCACGCACCGCGACGGCCGGCTCTACGGCCGCGGCGCCGCCGACATGAAGACCTCACTGGCCGCCTTCGTCGTCGCCACGGAGGAATTCCTGGCCGCCACGCCGCAGCCCGCACTGTCGATCGCGCTGCTACTCACCAGCGACGAGGAAGGCCCGGCGCGCGACGGCACGGTGGTGGTGTGCGAGCGCCTGCGCGCGCGTGGCGAGCGCCTGGATTGGTGCATCGTCGGCGAGCCGACCTCCATCGAGCAGACCGGCGACATGGTCAAGAACGGACGGCGCGGCACCATGGGCGGCAAGCTCACGGTGCTCGGCATCCAGGGGCATATCGCCTACCCGCAGCTCGCGCGCAACCCCATCCACCAGGCCCTGCCCGCACTGGCCGAACTGGCCGCGACCGAGTGGGACCGCGGCAACGACTTCTTCCAGCCCACCAGCTTCCAGTTCAGCAACATCCACGGCGGCACGGGCGCGAGCAACGTGATCCCGGGCGAGGTCGTCATCGACTTCAACTTCCGCTTCTGCACCGAATCCACCGCCGAAGGCCTGCAGCAGCGCGTGCGCGACGTGCTGGACCGCCATGGCCTCGAGTACCGGATGGACTGGACCGTGGGCGGCCTGCCCTTCCTGACCACGCCAGGCCCGCTGGTCGACGCGGTGCGCCAGGCGATCGCGGAGGAGACCGGTTTGACGACCGAACTGTCGACCACGGGCGGCACCAGCGACGGTCGCTTCATCGCGCAGATCTGCCCCGAGGTGATCGAACTCGGGCCGCCCAACGCCACCATCCACAAGATCGACGAGAACGTGCGCGTGGCCGACATCGAACCGCTCAAGAACATCTACCGCGGCGTGCTGCAGCGGCTGGACCAGTCGCTGCGGTGAGCACCGTTCTGCAGACGATCGAGGCTGCGGCGGCGCGGCTGGAGCAGGCGGGCGTGGCCTTCGGCCACGGCACGCTGAACGCGTTCGACGAAGCCGCCTGGCTGGTGCTGTGGCGCCTGGGCCTGCCGCTGGACGCGCTGGACGACGTGGCACAGCAGCCGGTGGACGCCGCCTCCCAGGCCCAGGTCGATGCGCTGCTGGACGAGCGCATCGCCAGCCGCAAGCCCGCTGCCTACCTCACCCGCGAGGCCTGGCTGCAGGGCGTGCCTTTTTACGTGGACGAGCGTGTCATCGTGCCGCGTTCCTTCATCGCCGAGCTGCTGGCCGATGGCAGCATCGACCCTTGGCTGGGGGAGCACACGCACCGTGTTCTCGACCTGTGCACGGGCAATGGCAGCCTGGCGGTGCTGGCGGCCATGGCCTGGCCCGAGGTGCAGGTGGAGGCGGCAGACATCTCGCCCGACGCGCTGGCCGTGGCCCGCATCAACGTGGACCGACACGCCCTGGCCGGTCGCATCGCGCTGGTCGAGTCCGATGGCCTGGCCAGCGTGTCCGGACCGTTCGACCTGGTGTTGTGCAACCCGCCGTATGTGAACACCGCCAGCATGGCAGCCCTGCCGGCCGAATACCAGGCCGAGCCGACGCTGGCGCTGGCGGGTGGGCAGGACGGGATGGACTTCATCCGCCGGCTGCTGCAGGAGCTTTCTGCGAAAATGGCGCCTTCCGCGGTGTTGGTGCTGGAGATCGGCAACGAGCGCCCCTACTTCGAAGCGGCGTTTCCCGCCCTCGAAGTCGTGTGGCTGGACACCAGCGCTGGCGCAGACCAGGTGCTGCTGGTGACGCGCGAAGCACTCAGCCTTTTGTAATTTTTTCGATCACCGCAGCGTGGTGATCCGCATCGCCATGATCAGCCTCAAGAACGTCGTCCTGCGCCGCAGCGCCAAGGTGCTGCTGGACAGTGCCAGCGTCACCATCAACCCCGGCGAGAAGGTCGGCCTGGTCGGCCGCAATGGCGCGGGCAAGTCCACGCTGTTCGCGCTGCTCAACGGCACGCTGCACGAGGACGGCGGCGACTTCCACGTGCCGCCGCAGTGGCGCCTGGCCCAGGTTGCACAGGACATGCCCGAGACCGACCAGAGCGCCACCGACTTCGTGATCGAGGGCGACACCACGCTCTTGGCCGCGCAGCAGGAAGTGGCGGCCGCCGAGGCCTCCGACGACGGCGAGCGCATGGCCAATGCCTACATGGCCTTGTACGACGCGGGCTCGGGCGACGCCCAGGCACGCGCCCAGGCGCTGATCCTGGGCCTGGGCTTCAAGACGACCGAGCTCGACAACCCGGTCAACAGCTTCTCGGGCGGCTGGCGCATGCGCCTGCAGCTCGCGCGCGCGCTGATGTGCCCGTCCGACCTGATGCTGCTCGACGAGCCGACCAACCCCCTGGACCTGGACGCCCTGGTCTGGCTGGAAGCCTGGCTCAAGCGCTACATGGGCACGCTGCTGGTCATCAGCCACGACCGCGAATTCCTGGACGCCATCACCGACGTGACGGTGCACATTGAGGCCGCCAAGCTCCACCGCTATGGCGGCAACTACAGCAAGTTCGAGGACATGCGCGCCGAGAAGATCGAGCTGCAGCAGGCCTCGTTCGCCAAGCAGCAGGACAAGATCGCCCACCTGCAGAAGTTCATCAACCGCTTCAAGGCCCAGGCCAGCAAGGCCAAGCAGGCGCAGAGCCGCGTCAAGGCGCTGGACCGCATGGAGAAGATCGCGCCGCTGCTGGCCGAGGCCGAATTCAGCTTCGAATTCAAGGAGCCCGCCAACCTGCCCAACCCGATGCTGTCGATGGCGGACTGCACCTTCGGCTACCCGCCGCTGGACGACGCACCGGCCGGCACGCCGCCCACGGTGATCGTGCAGAAGGTCAACAAGTCGGTGCTGGCCGGCCAACGCATCGGCATCCTGGGCGCCAATGGCCAGGGCAAGTCGACCCTGGTGAAGACCGTAGCGCGCGCGCTGCAGCCGATCGAAGGCCAGATCACCGAAGGCAAGGGGCTGAACATCGGCTACTTCGCGCAGCAGGAGCTCGATGTGCTGCGCCCGGCCGACAACCCGCTGGAGCACATGATCCACCTGGTGAAGGAAACCACGGCCGCGGGCAAGCTGGCCGGCCAGGCCACGCGCGAGCAGGACCTGCGCAGCTTCCTTGGCACCTTCAACTTCAGCGGCGACATGGTCAAGCAGGCCGTGGGCAGCATGAGCGGCGGCGAGAAGGCCCGGCTGGTGCTGTGCATGATCGTCTGGCAGCGCCCCAACCTGCTGCTGCTCGACGAGCCGACCAACCACCTGGACCTGGCCACCCGCGAGGCGCTCGCCATGGCGCTCAACGAGTTCGAGGGCACGGTCATGCTGGTCAGCCACGACCGGGCCCTGCTGCGCTCGGTCTGCGACGAGTTCTGGATGGTCTCGCGCGGCGGCGTGGCGCCCTTCGATGGCGACCTGGACGATTACCAGCGCTATCTGCTCGACGAATCCAAGCGCCTGCGCGAGGAGCTGAAGGCCACGCCCCCGCCCAAGGTGCAGGCCGCCGTCGCCGCACCCGTGCCCGCGCCTGGCGAACAACGCAAACTGGAGGCGCAGCGGCGCCAGGAGCACAACGAGCGCTTGCGTCCCCTGAAGAAGCAGATCGAGAAGCTGGACCGCAGCATGGCTGCGCTGGCGCAGGAGAAAGCTGCACTGGAACAACGGCTGAGCGAGCCGCTGGCGCCCGCCGACATGGCCGAGGCGGGCCGCCGGT
>CAJYRH010000039.1 GCA_913776795.1 uncultured Pseudorhodoferax sp.
CGCCGGGCTGGAAAAAGGCCTGCAGGTCATCGAAGCCTTCGACCAGGACCGCCCGCGCCTGACCATCGCCGAAGTGGCCCAGCGCACCGGCCTTACCCGCGCCGCGGCGCGCCGCTACCTCATCACGCTGGCGCATCTGGGCTTCGTCAGCCAGGACCGCCGGCTGTTCGCCCTCACGCCCAAGGTGCTGCGGCTGGCGCAGAGCTACATGCATTCGGCCCGGCTGCCGCGCATCGTGCAGCCCGAGCTGCACAAGCTGGCCTATGCGATGAAGGAAGCCTCGTCGGCCGGCACGCTGGACGGCGACGACGTGATCTGCATCGCCGCCACCAGCGCGGGCCGCGTCATCTCGGCCACGCTGCAGCCCGGCACCCGCGTGCCGGCGCACTGCACCTCCAACGGCCGCGTGCTGCTGGCCGCGCTGCCGCAGGCCGAGGTGGACGCCTGGATTGCCCGCCAGAGCCTGCGCGCCTACACCCCCCACACCGTGACCCTGCCCGAGCGCTTGCGCATCGAGATCGCGCATGCGCGGGCCCAGGGTTATGCGTGCGTGGACCAGGAACTGGAACTCGGCCTGCGCACCATTGCCGTGCCGCTGAAGAACTACCGCGGCGACACCGTCGCGGCACTGAACTTCAGCGTGCATGCGCAGCGCATGACCATGGACCAGCTGGTCGAGCACTGCCTGCCGCCGCTCAAGCAGTCGCAGGCCACGCTGCGGCAGCTGCTGTAGCGCCCTTCATCACCCCACCGCGACGAAAGCCCGTCCCATGCCCACCACCCGCACCCAGGTCGCCATCATCGGCGCCGGCCCTTCCGGTCTTCTGCTCGGCGCGCTGCTCGCCCGCAAAGGCGTGGACGCCGTGATCATCGAGCAGCGCAGCGCCGACTACGTGCTCGGCCGCATCCGCGCCGGCGTGCTGGAACAGGTGACGGTGGACCTGCTGGACGAGGCCGGCGTGAGCGAGCGCCTGCATGCCGAAGGC
Organism: uncultured Pseudorhodoferax sp.; assembly: GCA_913776795.1. The sequence goes on from CAJYRH010000039.1 coordinate 987, forward strand.
CTGCCGCACGACGGCGTCAACCTGTCCTTCGGCAGCGAGATGCACCGCATCGACCTGAAGGCGCTGACCAACAAGCATGTGGTGGTGTACGGCCAGACCGAAGTCACCCGCGACCTGATGGACGCCCGCGCCGCCGCCGGCCTGAGCACCGTGTACGAGGCGCAGGACGTGGCGGTGCACGACTTCGGCGGCAGCCAGCCCACGGTCACCTACACGCTGAACGGCGAGGCCCACACGCTGCAGTGCGACTTCATCGCCGGCTGCGACGGCTACCACGGCGTGTGCCGCGCCAGCGTGCCGGCCGACGCGCTGCAGACGCACGAGAAGGTCTACCCCTTCGGCTGGCTGGGCGTGCTGGCCGACGTGCCGCCGGTGGCGCATGAGCTGATCTACGCCCACTCCGAGCGCGGCTTCGCGCTGTGCAGCATGCGGTCGGAAACCCGCAGCCGCTACTACGTGCAGTGCTCGCTGGACGACCAGGCCTCGCGCTGGAGCGACGACGACTTCTGGAACGAGCTCAAGCGCCGGCTGCCGGCGGACGTGTCCGCCAACCTGGTCACCGGCCCGTCGATCGAGAAGAGCATCGCGCCGCTGCGCAGCTTCGTGGCCGAGCCGATGCGCTTCGGCCGCCTGTTCCTGGCCGGCGATGCGGCGCACATCGTGCCGCCCACCGGTGCCAAGGGACTGAACCTGGCTGCCGGCGACGTCGGCCTGCTGGCGCGGGCGCTGGAAGAGCACTACCGCGGCAACGACCGCGGCATCGACACCTATTCGCAGCGCTGCCTGCAGCGGGTGTGGAAGGCCGAGCGCTTCTCGTGGTGGTTCACCTCGTTGATGCACCACTTTCCTGAGACGGGCAGCTTCGGCCAGCGCATGCAGCAGGCCGAGCTGGCCTACCTGGTGTCCAGCGACGCCGCGCGCACCGTGGTGGCCGAGAACTACGTCGGTCTGCCGCTGGTGATGTAAGGTCGGCGCCCCGAAGACACCCTCACGCGACGGAGCGCGATCCCATGATCCTCGAACACGCCGACATCACCATCCCGCCGGGCCAGCAGGCCGCCTTCGATGAGGCCATCGTGCGCGGCATCACCACGGTGATCAGCCAGGCCCAGGGCTTCCGGGGCTGGCGGGTGCAGCGCGGCGTCGAGTCGGCCGAGCGTTATGTGCTGACGATCTACTGGGACACGCTGGAAGACCACACCGTGGCCTTTCGCCAGGGCCCGCTGTTCGCGCAGTGGCGCGCCATCGTCGGGCCCTTCTTCGCCAAGCCGCCGGTGGTGGAGCACTTCACGCTGGTGGGCGAGGCGCCGCTCACGTCCTGAAACGAAAAAGGCGCCCGAACGGGCGCCTTGGAAGCTTCACAGCCGGCAGGTAAAACGTCAGGCCGGCTGGGCGCCGTTGGCCCCGCCGCGCTGGGCGGCAGCCGCCGCCACCGCCTGCGTCACTTCCTTGCGGTACCGGTTGAGCTCCTGCACGCTGGCAAAGCTGCGTTCCAGCAGCAGGCTCAGGTTGTGCAGGATGCGGTCGCCGACCTTGTTTTCCCACACCGCGTCGAACTGGATCTGCTTGTCCAGCCAGGCTTCCAGCCAGGTCGGGTCGGGCAGGCGGCTTTGCACCGTGTCGCGCGGGAACAGCTTTTCGTTCACGTGCAGGTTGGTCGGGTGCAGCGCCTGCGCGGTGCGGCGGGCGCTGGCCATCAGCACGCCCACCTTGGCGAAGGCGGCACGCGCCTCGTCGCCGAACTTGTTGAGCGCCCGCTTCATGTAACGCAGGTAGGCGCCTCCGTGGCGCGCTTCGTCGCGGGCCAGGGTTTCGTAGATCTTGCGGATCACCGGCTCGGTGTGCCATTCGGCGGCACGGCGGTACCAGTGGTTCAGGCGCACCTCGCCGCAGAAGTGCAGCATCAGCGTCTCCAGCGCAGGCGCGGGGTCGAACTCGAAGCGCACCTCGTGCAGCTCCTGTTCGGTGGGCACCAGGTCGGGCCGGAAGCGGCGCAGGTACTCCATCAGCACCAGCGAATGCTTCTGCTCCTCGAAGAACCACACGCTCATGAACGCGGAGAAGTCGCTGTCGTCGCGGTTGTCGCGCAGGAACATCTCGGTGGCCGGCAGCGCCGCCCACTCGGTGATCGCGTTCATCTTGATGGTCTGCGCCTGCTCTTCGGTCAGCAGGTCGGGTTGGAACTGGTCCCACGGAATGTCCGTGTCCATGTTCCAGCGGACGGCTTCGAGTTGCTTGAAGAGTTCAGGGTAGAGCATCGCGGTTCCTAGGGAGCCCCCGATTCTATTCGGGGGGGATGGCCCCGTCCCGCCAAG
>CAJYRH010000040.1 GCA_913776795.1 uncultured Pseudorhodoferax sp.
GGCTGCCGCCCACGTGGCCGGGGTCACGCGCGCATTCACGGTCGGCGGCGCCCAGGCCGTGGCCGCGCTGGCCTATGGCACGGCGACCGTGCCGGCCGTGGACAAGATCACCGGCCCTGGCAACGCCTACGTGGCCGCCGCCAAGCGCCGCGTGTTCGGCACCGTCGGCATCGACATGATCGCCGGCCCCAGCGAGATCCTGGTGCTGGCCGATGGCAGCACGCCGGCCGACTGGGTGGCGATGGACCTGTTCAGCCAGGCCGAGCACGACGAACTCGCGCAAAGCATTCTCCTGTGCCCCGACGCGGCGTACATCGATGCCGTGCAGGAGGCCATCGACCGCCTGCTGCCGACGATGCCGCGCGCCGAGATCATCGCCGCCAGCCTGAACGGCCGCGGCGCGCTGATCCACACGCGTGACATGGACGAGGCCTGCGCCATCAGCAACCGCATCGCGCCCGAGCACCTGGAGGTCAGCAGTGCAGAGCCTCAGCGCTGGGAGCCGCTGCTCAAGCACGCCGGCGCCATCTTCCTGGGCGCCTACACCAGCGAAAGCCTGGGCGACTACTGTGCCGGCCCCAACCACGTGCTGCCGACCTCGGGCACGGCGCGCTTCTCGAGTCCGCTGGGTGTCTACGACTTCCAGAAGCGCAGCAGCCTGATCGAGGTCAGCGCCGCGGGGGCGCAGCTGCTGGGGCCCATCGCCTCCGTGCTGGCCCGTGGCGAAGGCCTGCAGGCCCATGCCCGCGCAGCCGAACTGCGGCTCGTGCCATGAGCGCCGCGCTGCCGCCCCGTCTGGCCGGGCTGATCCGCCAGGACGTGCAATCCATGCACGCCTACGCCGTGCAGGACGCGACCGGCCTGCTCAAGATGGACGCGATGGAGAACCCGTACCGGCTGCCGCCCGCGCTACAGCAGGCGCTGGGCCAGCGCCTGGGTGCGGTGGAACTCAACCGCTATCCGGGCAGCCGCCTGGAAGACCTGCGCCAGGCCTTGGCCCGTCACGCGCAGCTGCCCCAGGGCTTCGGCCTCATGCTGGGCAACGGTTCGGACGAGTTGATCTCGCTGCTGGCCCTGGCCTGTGACCGGCCCGGCGCGACCATCCTGGCGCCCGTGCCCGGCTTCGTGATGTACGCCATGAGCGCGCAGCTGCAGGGCCTGAACTTCGTCGGCGTGCCGCTCTCAGCCGACTTCGAACTCGACGAGGCCGCCATGCTGGCCGCGATCGAACAGCACCGGCCCGCCATCGTCTACCTGGCCTACCCGAACAACCCCACGGCCAATCTGTGGGACGACGCGGTGATCGAGCGCGTCGTCGCCGCCGCGCCGGGCCTGGTGGTCATGGACGAGGCCTACCAGCCCTTCGCCAGCCGCTCCTACATCGACCGCGTGGCGCGCCACGGCCATGTGCTGCTGATGCGCACGCTGAGCAAGTTCGGCCTGGCCGGCGTGCGCCTGGGCTACATGATGGGCCCGGCCGCGCTGATTGCCGAGATCGACAAGGTGCGCCCCCCCTACAACATCAGCGTGCTGAACGCCGAATGCGCGCTGTTCGCGCTCGAGCATGCCGAGGTGTTCGACGCCCAGGCCGCCGACCTGCGGCAGCAGCGCGATGCGCTGCTGCCGGCGCTGCGCGCGCTGGGCCTGCAGGTTTTGAAGAGCGACGCCAACATGGTGCTGGTGCGCGTGCCGGGCGAGGAGGGTGCTGCGCAGGCCGTCTTCGAGGGCATGAAGGCCCGCGGCGTGCTCGTCAAGAACGTTTCTAAAATGCACACCATGCTGGCCAACTGCCTGCGCCTGACGGTCGGCAGCGCCGACGACAATGCCCAGATGCTGCGGGCCCTGCAGCAGTCCCTATGAGCCAAGTTCCCGCCCTCCTTCCTCTGCCGCCGCGCCTGGCCGAAGTCAGCCGCAACACTGCCGAGACCCAGATCACCGTGCGTGTGAACCTGGACGGCACCGGCCAGGCCCGGCTCGCCACCGGGATCGGCTTCTTCGACCACATGCTCGACCAGATCGCGCGGCACGGCCTCATCGACCTGGACATCGCGGTGGACGGCGACCTGCACATCGACGGCCACCACACGGTGGAAGACGTGGGCATCACGCTCGGTCAGGCCGTGGCCAAGGCCATTGGCGACAAGAAGGGCATACGTCGCTACGGCCATGCCTACGTGCCGCTGGACGAGGCGCTGAGCCGCGTGGTGATCGACTTCTCGGGGCGCCCGGGCCTGGTGCTGAACGTGCCGTTCACGAGCGGCATGATCGGTGCGTTTGACACGCAGCTCACGCATGAGTTCTTCCAGGGCTTCGTCAACCACGCCTTCGTGACACTGCACATCGACAACCTGCGCGGGGTGAACGCGCACCACCAGTGCGAGACCGTGTTCAAGGCCTTCGCGCGGGCGCTCCGCGGCGCGCTGGAATTCGACCCACGCGCGCTTGGCACCATTCCCTCCACCAAGGGTTCGCTTTGATGGGCGGCAACACCGTCGCGGTCGTCGACTACGGCATGGGCAACCTGCGGTCGGTGTCGCAGGCCGTGCAGGCCGCAGCACATGGTGAGGGCGTCGGCGTGGTCGTGACCAGCGATCCGGCCCAGGTGCGCGCCGCCACACGCGTGGTGCTGCCAGGGCAGGGCGCCATGCCCGACTGCATGCGCGAGCTGCGCGACTCCGGACTGCTGGAGTCGGTGCTCGAGGCCGCGGCCAACAAGCCCCTGTTCGGCGTCTGTGTCGGCATGCAGATGTTGCTGGACCGCAGTGCCGAAACCCGTGCCGGCGATGCGAGCGGGTCCACGCCCGGTCTGGGCCTCATCGCCGGCGAGGTCTTGCGTTTCGACCTGCAAGGCCGCGTCCAGCCCGATGGCAGCCGCTACAAGGTGCCGCAGATGGGCTGGAATCGCGTGGCGCAGCAGCAGCGCGATGGCCTGCGCCACCCGGTCTGGGGCGACGTGCCGGACCATAGCTGGTTCTACTTCGTGCACAGTTTTTACGCACGACCGTCCGATCAGCGCCACAGTGCCGGCTTGACGGAGTACGGGGAAACCTTTACCTGCGCCATCGCCCGCGATAATATTTTTGCGGCCCAGTTCCACCCGGAGAAGAGCGCAGCGCATGGTCTGGCGCTGTACCGCAACTTCCTCCACTGGAATCCCTGACATCTTTCCCCCACCGCTACGGCTGCCCTCAGCACCATGCTTCTCATTCCTGCGATCGATCTGAAAGACGGTCAATGCGTGCGCCTCAAGCAAGGCGACATGGAACAGTCCACCACCTTCAGTGACGACCCGGCCGAGATGGCGCGCAAGTGGGTCGATGAAGGTGCGCGCCGGCTGCACCTGGTCGACCTGAACGGCGCCTTCGCCGGCAAGCCCAAGAACGAGATGGCGATCCGGCGCATCCTCAAGGAAGTCGGCGACGTGGTCGACGTCCAGCTGGGTGGCGGCATCCGCGATCTGGACACCATCGAGCGCTACCTCGACGCCGGCCTGCGCTACGTGATCATCGGCACGGCTGCGGTCAAGAACCCCGGTTTCCTGCACGACGCCTGCACGGCCTTCGGTGGCCACATCATCGTGGGCCTGGACGCCAAGGACGGCAAGGTCGCCACCGACGGCTGGAGCAAGCTCACGGGCCACGAGGTCGTCGACCTGGCCAAGAAGTTCGAGGACTACGGCGTCGAGTCCTTCATCTACACCGACATCGGCCGCGACGGCATGCTGACCGGCATCAACATCGATGCCACGGTCAAGCTGGCGCAGGCACTCCAAACGCCTGTGATCGCCTCGGGCGGCCTGTCCAACATCGCCGACATTGAAAAGCTCTGCGAGGTCGAGAGCGAAGGCATCGAAGGTGTCATCTGTGGGCGTGCCATCTACACGGGCGACCTGGATTTCGCCAGCGCGCAGGAGCGTGCCGACAACTACAACAATGGTTGATCTGGCGGCCGCGGCCGAGTCTTTCCGCGGCCAGCCCTGTCTGCGCCTGACCTGGGGGGCCGATGACAGTCTGCTGGTGGCCCTGCACGGCGCGCACGTGCTGTCCTGGACAGGTGCAGGGCGCGAACGTCTTTACCTGAGTCCCAAAGCCGTCTTCGATGGCCAAGCCGCCATCCGTGGCGGCGTGCCGGTATGCCTGCCGCAATTCAACGAACGCGGCCCACTGGCCAAGCACGGTTTTGCGCGCAACCTGCCATGGCAGTGCGGCGGCGCCCGTGTCGACGCCGCAAGTGGCGATGTGCAGCTGACGCTGGTGCTCGAAAGCGATGCGGCCGCGCGTGCCAAGTGGCCGGGCGACTTCCGTTTCGCGCTGACGCTGCGGCTAGGCGCCGGCCGGCTCGAGATGCTGCTGGAGCTCGACAACACCGGTAGCGAGGCCTGGACGTTCACGGGTGCCCTGCATACTTACCTGCAGGTGCAGAACATCGCCGGCGTGCGGCTGCAGGGCCTGGACGGCCAGCCCTGCTGGGATGCACTGGCCGACACGCGCGTCGCGCACGCGGGCGAGGTGCGCTTCGACGGCGAGTTCGACCGTGTGTTCCGTGCAGCGGCCGCGCCGCTGCGCCTGCTGGACGACGGCGCGCAGCTGGAGATCGCCCAAAGCGCCAGCTTCGAAGACACCGTCGTCTGGAACCCTGGTGCCGCCAAGTCCGCCACCATGTCGGACATGGCACCCGACAGCTACGCGCAGATGCTGTGCGTGGAGGCCGCGCAGGTCGAGCGCCCGCTGCGCGTCCTGCCCGGCGCGCAGTGGACGGGCTGGCAGCGGCTGACCGTCGTCGCCTGATCCTCACCTTCTCCCGAGCCGAACGCCCATGCTGGCCAAACGCATCATTCCCTGCCTGGACGTCACGGGCGGACGTGTCGTCAAGGGCGTCAACTTCGTGGAGCTGCGCGATGCGGGCGACCCGGTGGAGATCGCCGCGCGCTACAACGAGCAGGGCGCCGACGAGCTGACGTTCCTGGACATCACCGCCACGAGCGACGGCCGCGACCTGATCCTGCCCATCATCGAGGCCGTGGCTTCGCAGGTCTTCATCCCGCTGACCGTGGGCGGCGGCGTGCGCACGGTCGAGGACGTGCGCCGTCTGCTCAATTCGGGGGCCGACAAGACCAGCTTCAACTCGGCAGCGCTGGCCAACCCGGACGTGATCAACCAGGCCTCGGACAAGTACGGAGCACAGTGCATCGTGGTGGCCATCGACGCCAAGCGCCGCAGCCCGGAAGACGCCGCCCAGCGCGGCGCCGGCTGGGACGTCTACAGCCATGGCGGGCGCAAGAACACCGGCCTGGACGCTGTGCAATGGGCGGCCGAGATGGCGCGTCGCGGCGCCGGCGAGATCCTCTTGACCAGCATGGACCGCGACGGCACCAAGTCCGGCTTCGACCTGGCGCTCACGCGCGCCGTGAGCGACGCCGTGGGCGTGCCCGTGATCGCTTCGGGCGGTGTCGGCAACCTGGACCACCTGGCCGATGGCGTGCAGACCGGAGGTGCCGATGCGGTGCTGGCCGCCAGCATCTTCCACTACGGCGAGTTCACGGTGACCCAGGCCAAAGCCCACATGGCCGCGCGTGGCATTCCCGTGCGGCTTTGATGTCATCGTGATCGCCGACAATCCCGCGATGGACTGGTTGGACGACGTGAAGTGGGATGCGCAGGGCTTGGTGCCCGCGATCGCCCAGGAAGCCGCGAGCGGTGACGTGCTGATGTTCGCGTGGATGAACCGCGAGGCCTTGCAGAAGACCTTCGAATTGCAGCGTGCCGTGTATTTCAGCCGCTCGCGCGGCAAGCTCTGGTTCAAGGGCGAGCAATCCGGCCATGTGCAGGCCGTGCACGAGGTCCGGCTTGACTGCGACGCCGACGTGGTGCTGCTCAAGGTCACGCAACTGGGCCACGAACCCGGCATCGCCTGCCATACGGGCCGGCACAGCTGCTTCTTCAGCAAGCTCGAGCCAGACGGTGCGGGTGCACGCTGGCAGGCCGTCGATCCGGTCTTGAAAGACCCTGAGTCCATCTACAAGTAGGCCGCATGAGCACTTTGTCCCAGGATGCATTGGGCCGCCTCGCGGCGGTCATCGAGAGCCGCAAGCCCGCGGCTGGCGGCGACCCCGAGGCCAGCTACGTCGCCCGGCTGCTGCACAGGGGCCCGGACGCCTTCTTGAAAAAGATCGGCGAGGAGGCGACCGAGGTCGTCATGGCCGCCAAGGACATCGACGCCGGCCGCGGCGACGCCGAGTACGTCAAGGGCAAGTTCGTGGCCGAGGTGGCCGACCTGTGGTTCCACTCGATGGTGGCGCTGGCGCATTACGGCGCTGGCCCGCAGGATGTGATCGCCGAGCTGCTGCGCCGCGACGGCACCAGTGGCATCGAGGAAAAAGCCCTGCGCAAGGCTGTCGCACGTGAGGGAGCTGGCCGTGGCTGACGACATCGTCGATGTGCAGGTCAAGGACAGCGCGCAGGCGCAGCAACTCAAGACCGTGGGCTGGATCAGCTATCTGCTGCACCTCGTGGTGGCGGTAGCGGCCGTCGTGCCCTCGGCCCAGCCCAGCATCGCCCTGTTGTTGATTGCGCTCGTGATCGACCTTGTCAAGAAGTCGGACGCCGAGGGCACCTGGCAGGCCAGCCACTTCTCCTGGCGCATCCGCTCGGTGCTCTGGGCCGGCATGCTGTACGTGCTCACGCTCCCGCTGTTCCTCCTGCTGTATCTGCCCGGCGCCATCGCCTGGCTCGTGATCTCCATCTGGTTCCTGTACCGCATCGTTCGTGGCATGGTGGACATGAACGCGAGCCGGCCGGTCGGACTACCCCGTTGAACGAACACCGCATGCACGATCCCGATTGCCTGTTCTGCAAGATTGCCCAAGGGCAGATCCCGTCCCGCAAGGTGCACGAGGACGACGCGTTCTTCGCCTTCCACGACATCCGCCCGGCCGCGCCCATCCACTTCCTGATCATCCCCAAGGACCATGTGGCCTCCATGGCCCAGGTGACGGACGCACACGCGCCCATGCTGGGGCGCATGCTCGCGCTGGCGCCACGGCTGGCGATGCAGGAGGGCTGCAACCCCTATCCCGAGGGTGGATTCCGGCTGGTGGTGAACACCGGCACGGAGGGTGGCCAGGAGGTGCACCACCTGCACCTGCACGTGCTGGGCGGTCCGCGTCCCTGGGCGCGCGGTTGACCCGTCTATTCGCCCGTCGCGGGAATGGTTCATCCCGCGGACTAAAATTCAACGCAATTCGTTAGGAGTACATCCATGGGTTCTTTTCCATCTGGCACTGGCTGATCGTGCTGCTGATCGTGGTGATGGTGTTCGGTACCAAGAAGCTCAAGAACATGGGCAGCGACCTGGGTGGCGCCGTCAAGGGATTCAAGGACGGCATGAAGGACGGCAGCAGCACGGACGACAAGGCTGCTGCCCCGACCGCGCACGTGGGCAACACGGCCAATGCCGAGAAGTCCACCATCGACGTCGAAGCCAAGACCAAGTCCTGACCGTCCGCCCGTGATCGATCTCGGCATCTCGAAGATGGCGCTCATCGGCGCGGTGGCGTTGATCGTCATCGGGCCGGAGAAGCTGCCGCGCGTGGCCCGCACGGTGGGCACCTTGCTGGGCAAGGCGCAGCGCTACGTGGCCGACGTCAAGGCCGAGGTCAACCGCTCCATGGAGCTGGACGAGCTGAAGAAAATGAAGGACACGGTGGAGGGCGCCGCACGCGACGTCCACACCTCCATGCAGACCACCGCCAGCGAGTTCGAGAAGGACTGGGCCGCCACCACGGCCGGGCTGGACGGCAGCACGACGGCGTCATCCGGCGACAGCACGACGACCGACAGCTTCGTGCAGTATCCCCAGTACAAGCACCCAAAGAAGCACTGGCGCGTGAAGCAGGGCGCCATGCCGCAGTGGTACAAGGCCCGCAACGGCGTTCGCACCAAAGCCTTGTCGGGCGCAGCGCGGGTGGCCCGCTACCGGCCCCAGAAACTCAATTGAACGCGGCGCCAGCCGTGTCTGGCCGGTTCCGACGCCGGCCGCGTTGCCATTTGCACCATGCCTGATCCGAACACCAAGGAAGACGAACTCGCCGGTACGGAGCAGCCGTTCGTGGAGCACCTGATGGAGCTGCGCGACCGGCTCATCAAGGCCGTGATCGCGATCGCCGTGGTGGCCGCCGTGCTGGCGGTGTATCCCGGCCCCTGCGCGTTGTACGACCTGCTGGCCGCGCCCCTGGTGGCCTCGCTCCCGCAGGGCGCCACCATGATCGCCACCTCGGTCATCTCGCCATTCCTGGTGCCGCTCAAGATCCTCCTGATGGCCGCCTTCATGATCGCGCTGCCGGTGGTGCTCTACCAGGTCTGGGCCTTCGTCGCGCCGGGCCTGTATTCGCACGAGAAGAAGCTCGTGATGCCCCTGGTGGTCTCCAGCACCATCCTGTTCCTGCTTGGCGTGGCGTTCTGCTACTACTTCGTGTTCGGGCAGGTGTTCAAGTTCATCCAGAGCTTTGCACCCAAGAGCATCACGGCGGCGCCGGACATCGAGGCCTATCTGGGTTTCGCGCTGAGCATGTTCCTCGCGTTCGGTCTGGCTTTCGAGGTGCCCATCGCGGTGGTCGTGCTCGCGCGCGTCGGTATCGTGACGGTGGACAAGCTCAAGAGCTTTCGCGGCTACTTCATCGTGGTGGCCTTCGTCGTCGCCGCCATCGTGACGCCGCCGGACGTGGTCTCGCAGTTGGCCCTGGCCATTCCCATGTGCATCCTTTACGAGGTGGGCATCTGGGCGGCGCAGCTGTTCATCAAGCACACCAAGGCGCCCGAGGACGAGGCGCAGGCCGAGGCCAGCGGCAACGGCTCCTGACAGGCCCAGCTTTCAGGGCCGTTGCGCGCGTTGCGGCTTGGGCCGCACCCCCGGTGTGACCTGCAGGCGCAGGCGCTCCTCGCGCCGCAACACTTCGAACTCCGATGCCTCGCCGGGCTTGAGTGCCGCGACGGACGAGAGCAACTCCGTCACGTTGCCAATGGGTTTGCCTGCAACCTGCGCGATCACGTCGCCCGGCCGCACGCCGGCCTGGGCTGCGGGGCCGTTCTGCAGCACGCCCGTGATGATGACCCCTGCAGTGGTTTTGACGCCGAAGGTCTCGGCCAGTTCGGGTGAAAGGTCGTTGGGCTCCACGCCGATCCACCCGCGCCGCACCTGGCCATCGCGCACGATGCCCTCCAGCACCAGCTTGGCCGTGGACACAGGGACCGCGAAACCAATGCCCATGCTGCCGCCCGAGCGCGAGTAGATCGCGGTGTTGATGCCCAGCAGGTTGCCGGATGTGTCGACCAGTGCGCCGCCCGAGTTGCCGGGATTGATGGCGGCATCTGTCTGGATGAACTCCTGCAGCGGGCTCATGCCCAACTGGTTGCGCCCCAGCGCACTGACGATGCCGCTGGTGACCGTCTGGCCCACGCCGAACGGGTTGCCGATGGCCAGCACCTGGTCGCCGACCTGCAGCGCGTCCGAGCTGCCCAGCACCATGACTGGCAATTTGTCGAGGTCGATCTTGAGGATGGCCAGGTCCGTCTCGGGATCGGTGCCGATCACCTTGGCCTGCGCGCGCCGGGCGTCGTTCAGGATGACCTCGATCACGTCGGCGCCCTCGACGACATGGTTGTTTGTCAGCACGTAGCCCTCGGCGCTCACGATCACGCCACTGCCCAGGCCGGCGCGCGCCTCGCCGCCGCGGTCTCCGAAGAAGAAGCGGAACCAGGGGTCGTTGCTGTTGCGATGCGGCTGTGCCGCGGTACTGGTATTGATGCTGACCACGGCCGGTGCTGCGCGCTTGGCAGCGGAGGCGAAGCTGCCCGCGGCCACGGTGCCGGGCGCCGCGGCGGGTGCCTCGATGACCGAAATCGTGCTGCCCGCGAAGCTGCGCTTGCCCAGCCACTCGGGCTTGAGCGTTGCGACGACAAAATACGCCGCGAGCAACACGGTCACGGACTGGGAAAACAGCAGCCAGAAGCGCTTCATGGTGGCAAGGGTTGGATCCGGGAAAGCCTGCATTGTCTGCCATGGCGAGTGCGCCTTGCGGCCTGCCGGATAGCCGTG
>CAJYRH010000041.1 GCA_913776795.1 uncultured Pseudorhodoferax sp.
TGGCGACAACGTGTCGATCACCGTCAAGCTGATCAACCCGATCGCCATGGAAGAAGGCCTGCGCTTCGCCATCCGCGAAGGCGGCAAGACCGTGGGCGCCGGCGTGGTCGCCAAGATCATCGAGTGATGTGATTCGGAGGGGTATAGCTCAATTGGCAGAGCGTCGGTCTCCAAAACCGAAGGTTGTAGGTTCGATTCCTACTGCCCCTGCCACCTGAAAACGGGTGGCCACCCCAAAAAAGCCCGTCACTCGCCTGACGGGCTTTAGCGTCTGATCGGCGCACGTGTTTGATTGCAGCTTTAAGGCCGAAATGGCGACTTCGCAAGTTGAAACTGTCAGTACCGGCGCGGACAAGGCCAAGTTGGCCGTGTCGGCGGCGCTCGTCGTTGCGGCGCTGGCTGGCTTCTATCTGCTCGGCAGGCAAGGCCAGGTAGCCCAGTGGGGCGCGTTGATCGTCGGTCTGGCCGCTGCCGCCGCGTTGTTCTTCAGCAGCGAGCCTGGTCGCCAATTGATCGCTTTTGGTCGCGATGCCTGGCGTGAGGTCAGGAAGGTCGTCTGGCCGACGCGCAAGGAATCGATGCAGATGACGGCGTACGTGTTCGCCTTCGTCGTGGTCATGGCCTTGTTCCTGTGGTTCACGGACAAGACCTTGGAATGGGTGCTGTACGACCTCATCCTGGGCTGGAAGCGATAAATGACTGACGCAGTGGAATCTCCCGCGACGGACGCCCTGCCGGGCCCGACCAATCCGGATTTCCGGTGGTACATCGTCCATGCCTATTCGGGCATGGAAAAGGCTGTTGAGCGCAACATCACCGAGCGGATCACGCGCGCGGGCATGCAGTCCAAGTTCGGACGCATCCTGGTGCCGACCGAAGAGGTCGTCGAAGTGAAGAACGGTCAGCGCCGCACGACCGAGCGCCGCTTGTTCCCGGGTTATGTGTTCGTCGAGATGCTGATGGACGACGAGTCCTGGCACCTGGTCAAGCACACCAACAAGGTCACGGGCTTCGTCGGCGGCGCCAAGAACCGCCCGGCGCCGATCTCCGAAGAGGAGGTCGTCAAGATCGTCAGCCAGATGCAGGAAGGCGTGGAGAAGCCGCGCCACAAGGTCGAGTTCCTGGTCGGCGAGTACGTGCGTGTCAAGGAAGGCCCGTTCACCGACTTCAACGGCTCGGTCGAGGAAGTCAACTACGACAAGAACAAGGTCCGCGTGTCCGTCACCATCTTCGGCCGTGCCACCCCTGTCGAGCTGGAATTCAGCCAGATCGAGAAAACCTGATCCAGAGCGCCGGCTGCAGACCCGGCCTCGACGGCACCGCGCTTATCGACTCGGCGCGGTCGCTGTGTGTTAGCAAGAGTCTTCACCCCCGGGGAGCCGAGGCAGCCTGCACAGGTTGACCGGAGCGTCAATACCCGCAAGGAGTTCATCCATGGCGAAGAAAATCGTCGGCTTCATCAAGCTGCAAGTGCCAGCTGGCAAGGCCAATCCCTCTCCCCCGATCGGTCCGGCGCTGGGTCAGCGCGGCCTGAACATCATGGAGTTCTGCAAGGCGTTCAACGCCCAGACCCAGGGCGTCGAGCCGGGTCTGCCGCTGCCCGTGGTGATCACCGCGTTCGCGGACAAGAGCTTCACGTTCATCATCAAGACCCCGCCTGCGACGGTCCTGCTGAAGAAGGCCATCAAGCTGGACAAGGGCTCGGCGACGCCGCACACCGTCAAGGTCGGCAAGATCACCCGCGCACAGCTGGAAGAGATCGCCAAGACCAAGCTGAAGGACATGAACGCCGCGAACGTGGATGCCGCCATCCGCACGCTGGCCGGTTCCGCCCGTTCCATGGGCATCACGGTGGAGGGTGTCTAAATGACCAAGCTGACCAAGAAGCAAAAGTCGCAACAGGGCAAGATCGATAGCACCAAGCTGTACGCCCTGACCGACGCGTTGGCCATCGTCAAGGAAGCTGCCACGGCCAAGTTCGACGAATCCATCGACGTGGCGGTGCAGCTTGGCATCGATGCCAAGAAGTCTGACCAGGTCGTGCGTGGCGCCGTCGTGCTCCCTAACGGCACCGGCAAGACCAAGCGCGTCGCCGTGTTCGCCCAGGGTGCGAAGGCCGAGGAAGCCAAGGCCGCCGGCGCCGACATTGTCGGCATGGACGACCTGGCCGCCATGGTCAAGGCCGGCGACATGCCGTTCGACGTGGTCATCGCCGCACCGGACGCCATGCGCGTCGTCGGTACGCTGGGCCAGATCCTGGGCCCGCGCGGCCTGATGCCCAACCCCAAGGTCGGCACCGTGACCCCGGACGTGGCCACGGCCGTGAAGAACGCCAAGGCGGGACAGGTCCAGTTCCGCGTCGACAAAGCCGGCATCATCCACGGCACCATCGGCCGCCGCTCGTTCGACGCCGACAAGCTGCAAGGCAACCTGGTGGCCCTGATCGATGCGCTGACCAAGGCCAAGCCGGCGTCCAGCAAGGGCCTGTACCTGCGCAAGGTGGCGGTCTCGTCGACCATGGGTGTGGGCGTCCGCGTGGACACCCAGTCCATCTCGGCGTAATCGCGAAAGATTTGGAGTGCCCCGCCAGGAGCGCTCCAAGGTGGTGGGCCGGGTGGTTGCGAAGCCGCCCGGGCCATCCAAGACCGTTGGTGTTCCGTTCCAGGGACTTAATCGCGCGAGCAGCCAACGCAGATGGCGATCCCGCTGCAGATGGATTTTTCCTGAACAGTTGGTCGCTGCAAGAAGGCGTGCCGGAGGACTCCGGTCCGAAGGCACAAACAAAGGAGTAGACCTTGAGTCTTAATCGCAGTGAGAAAGAAGCGGTCATCACCGAAGTGACCGGACTCGCCGCTCAAGCTCAAACGCTCGTGATGGCGGAATACCGTGGCATCACGGTCGCTGACATGACCCGTCTGCGCTCTGCAGCCCGCAGCAACGGCGTGAGCCTCAGCGTGTTGAAGAACACGCTGGCACGCCGTGCCGTGGCCGGCAGCGCATTCGAGGTCGTGGCCGACCAGATGACCGGCCCGCTGATCTATGGCTTCTCTACCGATGCCGTGGCCGCCGCGAAAGTGGTGTCCGAGTTCGCGAAGACCAACGACAAGTTGGTCATCCGCGGCGGCGCATTCGGCGGCAAGGCCCTGGACGTCGACGGCGTCAAGCAACTGGCGAACATCCCTTCGAAGGAAGTCCTGCTGGCCCAACTGTGTGGCCTGCTGATGTCCCCGATCTCGCGCACGGCCGTGGTGCTGGGCGCGCTGGCCGCCAAGAAGGGCGAAGGCGCAGAACCCGCAGCCGAGGCTCCCGCAGCCGAAGCCGCAGCAGCCTGATCGAACGATCACGCAGCACAACCAACACATCTAGGAAATCAAAATGGCATTCGATAAAGACGCATTCCTGACCGCCCTCGACAGCATGACGGTCCTCGAGCTCAACGACCTGGTCAAGGCCATCGAAGAGAAGTTCGGCGTGTCCGCCGCCGCGATGGCTGCGCCCGCCGCCGGTGGCGGTGGCGCCGCTGCCCCGGCCGCCGAAGAGAAGACCGAATTCAACGTCATGCTCCTCGAAGCCGGCGCGAACAAGGTGTCGGTCATCAAGGCCGTGCGCGAAATCACGGGCCTGGGTCTGAAGGAAGCCAAGGACTTGGTGGACGGCGCTCCCAAGAACGTCAAGGAAGGCATTGCCAAGGCCGACGCCGACGCAGCCAAGAAGAAGCTGGAAGACGCTGGCGCCAAGGTCGAACTCAAGTAACCACTGGGTTTGCCAAGGCTGGAGCGTCCGAATCGGGCCTCCAGCCTTTGGCGCTTGTGGGGTGTTGCAAACGCCCCGCTGCAGAAGGCAGCCGAAAGCGGTCCAATCCCCTTTCGAGTGTCTTTTGACTCGACTGCAAAAGACGACTTGGTACGGGCGATGTGCAACGCATCGCCGTCCGCCATAGGTTGGTAGTGGCCAGCCGCCAAGTTCACCGCACAGGAGCATGTGCCGGTGCCCCAGTCGCAGGATTTGTATCCTCGCCCGGAGAATTCATGGCCTATACCTACACCGAACGAAAGCGCATTCGCAAGAACTTTGGCAGCCGCGACAGCGTGTTGGACGTTCCCTACCTGCTGCAAATGCAAAAGGACGCCTACACGGCGTTCCTGCAGGCGGACATCGTCCCCGCGAAACGCGCGACCGAAGGCTTGCAGGCGGCGTTCGACGCGGCCTTCCCGATCGTCTCGCACAACGGCTACGTCGAGATGAAGTACGTGGAGTACAACCTTGCCAAGCCGGCTTTCGACGTGCGCGAGTGCCAGACCCGCGGCCTGACCTTCGCCTCGGCCGTGCGCGCCAAGGTGCAGCTGATCATCTACGACCGCGAGTCCTCCACGCCGCAGTCCAAGGTGGTCAAGGAAGTCAAGGAGCAAGAGGTTTATATGGGCGAAGTGCCCCTGATGACCGAGAAGGGCTCCTTCATCGTCAACGGCACCGAGCGCGTGATCGTCTCGCAACTGCACCGTTCGCCGGGCGTGTTTTTCGAGCACGACAAGGGCAAGACGCACAGCTCGGGCAAGCTGCTGTTCTCCGCGCGCATCATTCCCTACCGCGGCTCCTGGCTGGACTTCGAGTTCGATCCGAAGGACATCCTGTACTTCCGCGTCGACCGCCGCCGCAAGATGCCGGTCACGATCCTGCTCAAGGCCATCGGTCTGAACCCGGAATCGATCCTGGCGAACTTCTTCGTCAACGACAACTTCCGCCTGATGGACAGCGGCGCGCAGATGGAGTTCGTCTCCGAGCGCCTGCGCGGCGAGATCGCCCGCTTCGACATCACCGACAAGTCGGGCAAGGTCATCGTGGCGAAGGACAAGCGCGTCACGGCCCGCCACACGCGTGAGCTGGAACAGTCCGGCACCACGCACATCAGCGTGCCCGAAGACTTCCTGATCGGCCGGGTGGTCGCGCGCAACATCGTCGACGCCGACACTGGCGAGATCATCGCCAAGGCCAACGACGAGCTGACCGAAGCGCTGCTCAAGAAGCTGCGTTCGGCCGGCGTGCAGGACCTGCCCGCGATCTACACCAACGAACTCGACCAGGGCGCCTACATCAGCCAGACCCTGCGCTCGGATGAAACCGCCGACGAGTTCGCCGCACGCGTGGCCATCTACCGCATGATGCGCCCCGGCGAGCCGCCGACGGAAGACGCTGTGCAGGCCCTGTTCCAGCGGCTGTTCTACAACCCGGACACCTACGACCTGTCGCGCGTGGGCCGCATGAAGTTCAACGCCAAGGTCGGCCGCGACGAATCGACCGGCCCCATGGTGCTGACCAACGAGGACATCCTCGCCGTGGTCAAGATCCTGGTGGACCTGCGCAACGGCCGCGGCGAAGTCGACGACATCGACCACCTGGGCAACCGCCGCGTGCGTTGCGTCGGCGAATTGGCCGAGAACCAGTACCGCGCCGGCCTCGCCCGCATCGAGAAGGCTGTCAAGGAACGCCTGGGCCAGGCCGAGCAAGAACCGCTGATGCCGCACGACCTGATCAACTCCAAGCCGATTTCCGCGGCCCTGAAGGAGTTCTTCGGTGCGTCCCAGCTGTCGCAGTTCATGGACCAGACCAACCCGCTGTCCGAGATCACGCACAAGCGCCGCGTCTCGGCCCTGGGCCCGGGCGGTCTGACCCGCGAACGTGCCGGCTTCGAGGTGCGCGACGTGCACGTGACCCACTACGGCCGCGTCTGCCCGATCGAAACGCCGGAAGGCCCGAACATCGGCCTGATCAACTCGCTGGCCCTGTACGCCCGCCTGAACGAGTACGGCTTCATCGAGACGCCGTACCGCCGCGTCGTGGACGGCAAGGTCACCGACCAGATCGACTACCTGTCGGCCATCGAGGAAGGCAAGTACGTCATCGCCCAGGCCAACGCCGAACTCAACGAGCAAGGCCAGCTGACCGGCGAACTGGTGTCGGCACGCGAGAAGGGTGAATCCATCCTGGTCAGCGCCGAGCGCATCCAGTACATGGACGTGTCGCCCGCCCAGATCGTCTCCGTGGCCGCCTCGCTCGTGCCCTTCCTGGAGCACGACGATGCGAACCGCGCGCTGATGGGCGCCAACATGCAGCGCCAGGCCGTGCCCGTGCTGCGTCCCGAGAAGCCGTTCGTCGGTACCGGCATCGAGCGCGTCTCCGCGGTCGACTCCGGCACCGTGGTCACGGCCCGCCGTGGCGGCATCGTCGACTACGTGGACGCCACCCGCATCGTGGTGCGCGTGAACGACGCCGAAGCCGTCGCCGGTGAAGTCGGCGTGGACATCTACAACCTGATCAAGTACCAGCGTTCCAACCAGAACACCAACATCCACCAGCGTCCCATTGTCAAGCGTGGCGACCTGCTGGCCAAGGGCGACGTGGTGGCCGACGGCGCCTCCACCGATCTGGGTGAACTGGCCCTGGGCCAGAACATGCTGATCGGCTTCATGCCGTGGAACGGCTACAACTTCGAAGACTCGATCCTGATCTCCGAACGCGTGGTCGCCGACGACCGCTACACCTCGATCCACATCGAGGAGCTGGTGGTCATGGCCCGCGACACCAAGCTGGGTGCCGAGGAAATCACGCGCGACATCCCGAACCTGGCCGAGCAGCAGCTCAACCGCCTGGACGAGTCCGGCATCATCTACGTCGGTGCCGAAGTCATGCCCGGCGACACGCTGGTCGGCAAGGTCACGCCCAAGGGCGAGACCACGCTGACGCCGGAAGAAAAGCTCTTGCGCGCCATCTTCGGCGAGAAGGCTTCCGACGTGAAGGACACCTCGCTGCGCGTGGATCAGGGCTCGCAAGGCACGGTCATCGACGTGCAGGTGTTCACGCGGGAAGGCATCCAGCGCGACAAGCGCGCCCAGCAGATCATCGACGACGAACTCAAGCGCTTCCGCCTGGACCTGAACGACCAGCTGCGCATCGTCGAGGCCGACGCGTTCGACCGGATCCAAAAGCTCTTGAATGGCCGCGTCGCCAACGGTGGCCCGCAGCGCCTGGCCAAGGGCACCAAGATCGACAAGGCCTACCTGGCCTCGGTCGAGAAGTTCCACTGGTTCGACATCCGACCGGCGGAAGACGAGGTCGCCGCCCAGCTCGAATCGATTAAGAACTCGATCGAACAGCAGCGCCACAGCTTCGACCTGGCCTTCGAAGAAAAGCGCAAGAAGCTCACGCAGGGCGACGAACTGCCCGCGGG
The DNA here is from genome assembly GCA_913776795.1 of uncultured Pseudorhodoferax sp. Next base: position 7,226 of record CAJYRH010000041.1, read on the forward strand.
CGTGCTCAAGATGGTCAAGGTCTACCTGGCCGTCAAGCGCCGCCTGCAGCCTGGCGACAAGATGGCCGGCCGCCACGGCAACAAGGGCGTGGTGTCCAAGATCGTCCCGGTCGAAGACATGCCCCACATGGCCGACGGCACGCCGTGCGACATCTGCCTGAACCCGCTGGGCGTGCCTTCGCGCATGAACGTGGGCCAGGTGCTGGAAGTGCACCTGGGTTGGGCCGCCAAGGGCATCGGCCAGCGCATCGGCGACATGCTGCAGCGTGAAGCCCGTGCCAACGAGCTGCGCGGCTACCTGGAGTCGGTCTACAACAGCGCCGGCCGCAAGGAAGACCTGTCCGCACTGGACGACACCCAGGTGCTGGAGATGGCGCAGAACCTGTCGCAGGGCGTGCCCTTCGCGACGCCGGTGTTCGACGGCGCTGCCGAAGAAGACATCCGCGCCATGCTCAAGCTGGGCTACCCGGACGAGATCGCCGCGGCCAAGGGCCTGACGGAGACGCGCACCCAGGCCTACTTGTTCGACGGCCGGACCGGCGAGCGCTTCGAGCGCCCGACCACCGTGGGCTACATGCACTTCCTGAAGCTGCACCACCTGGTGGACGACAAGATGCA
>CAJYRH010000042.1 GCA_913776795.1 uncultured Pseudorhodoferax sp.
CGCGCACCTGGGCAGCTTCGAGGTGCTGCGTGCAGCCGCCCAGGGCGTGGGCACGCGCGCGGCCATGCTCATGTACGAAGACAACGCACGGCTCATCAACGCCACGCTGCAGGCCATCGCGCCTGACGCCCAACTGCACACCATCGCGCTGGGCCGGCCCGGCGCCATGCTCGCGCTGCGCCGCTGGCTGGACGGCGGCGGCATGGCCGGACTGTTGGCCGACCGCACGCTGCCCGGCGCCTCCTCGGGCCGCTCGCGCACGCACCGAATGCCTTTCCTGGGCCGGCCCGCGCCGTTCTCCGATGGCCCCCTGCGGCTTGCGGCCATGCTGCGCCAACGGGTGTTCTTCATGGCGGGCCTCTACCATGGCGGGCACCGCTACAGTTTGCGCTTCGAGCCGCTGGCGGACTTCCGCACGGTGCCGCCGGACCGGCTGGAGGCCGAGCTCGCGGCCGCGCTCACGCGCTACGTGGCGCTGCTGGAATCCATGTGCCGCGAGGCACCGTACAACTGGTTCAACTTCTACGACTTCTGGCAAGCCGATGCCGTCACCGATGCAGCCCCTTCGCCTTGACCGCCGTGCACTGCTGGCTGCGCTGGTCGCTCTTGCGCCCGCATCGCACGCGCAGGTGTTCGACTTGGTGCAACTCATGCAGCTGCTGGCCAAGGTGCAGACGGGGGAAGCCACATTCACCGAGTCGCGCCATTCCAGCGTGCTCGATCGGCCGGTGGAAAGCCAGGGTCGTCTCTCGTTCCAGGCACCGGACCGCTTCGTGCGCGAGACGCTCAAGCCGCGCAGCGAGAGCATCGCCGTGGTCGGCAACGAGGTCACCATGCGCCAGGGCAGCCGCAGCCGCACCGTGCTGCTGGACAGCGTGCCCGAGGCCGCCGTCATCGTCGAGGCCATCCGCGGCACGCTGACCGGCAACCGCACTGCCATCGAACGGCATTTCGAAGCCCAGGTCGGCGGCGGGCCGGCCGACTGGCAGCTGCTGCTGGCGCCGCGCGCGCCCGAGCTGCGCAGGCTCGTCCTGCAGGTCGCGATCCAGGGCCGGCACTCGGCACCGCGCCAGATCACGATCTCCATGGCCGACGGCGACTACTCGGTCATGCAGATCACGCCGAAATGACGCCGCTGCGTCTGGCTGGCGCACGTCCTGCCGCCACCCCGCGCCGCTACAGGCGCGCGCCCGGCGGCAGGGCTGCACCAGTTCGGCGGCTGCGCGGCCACGGCCTGCTCCGTGGCGTCCCGGCCATAGGCATGCGCGCCGGTTCTCACGCTGAAGGCGGAGCGCCGCAACTGGGCGCGCAGGTACCGTGCTGATGCGCAGGCTGCGGCCCACCGCCGTCCTCGTCTGGCTGCTGTTCGTGCTCGTCGCCGCCTTCGTCACGGCGCGCACGCACTACGTGGCCGACCTCTCGGCCTTCCTGCCGCGCAACCCGAGTGCCGAGCAGGCCGTTCTGCTGGACCAGCTGCAAAGCGGCGTGGCCTCGCGCCTTGTCCTGGTGGGGATCGAGGGCGGCAGTGCCGAGCAGCGGGCGCGCGCCTCCCTGGAGATGGGCCGGGCCCTGCGCGCGAGCGGCGCCTTCGACGCCGTGCACAACGGCGACAACAGCGCCTTCGCCGACACCGGACAGTTCCTCTTCGCGCACCGCTACCTGCTGAGCCCGGGCGTGGACGCGCAGCGCTTCACGGCCGACGGCCTGCGCGCGGCCATCGACGAGACCACCAGCCTGCTCGGCACGCCGGCCGGCAGCCTCATCAAGCCCATCCTGCTGCGCGACCCCACCGGCGAGACGCTGCGCATGGCCGAGCACATGCTGCCGGCCCAGGCGCCGCGCAGCGAGAACGGCGTCTGGGTCTCGCGCGATGGCGCGCGCGCCGTGCTGCTGGCCACCACGCATGCCGACGGCGGCGACCTGGATGGCCAGGAGCAGGCACTGGCGCTGGTGCGCAGCCGCTTCGCGCAGCAGCCGGACGCACCCGTGCTCACGCTGCTGGTCTCGGGTGCCGGCAGCTTTGCAGTGGCCTCGCGCGCGCAGATCAAGAGCGAGGTCGAGAAACTTGCCATCGCCGGTGGCGTCATCGTCGTCGGCCTGCTGCTTTTGTCCTTCGGCGGCTCGCTGCGCACCCTGTTCACCGCGCTGCTGCCCGTCAGCACCGGCGTGCTGGCCGGCATCGCGGCCGTCAGCCTTGCATTCGGCAACGTGCACGGCATCACGCTGGGCTTCGGCACCACGCTGATCGGCGAAGCCGTCGATTACGCGATCTACTACCTGATCCAGGCCCGGGGCGGCCCGCACACCGGTGCCGGCGCCCGGCGCTGGCTGCAGGTCGGCTGGCCGACGGTGCGGCTGGGCCTGTGGACCTCCCTGTGCGGCTTTGCCGCGCTGCTGTTCTCCGGGTTTCCGGGCCTGGCCCAGCTGGGCCTGTTCTCGGTCGCGGGCCTGGCCGGCGCAGCGCTGACCACCCGTTTCGTGCTCACCGCCGTGGCGCCGGACGGGGCGCCCGGCATGGGCCTTCGCCGCCATCTCGGCCGCGGCGTGGCCATTGCCATGCGCGGGCTGCAGCGGATGCGCTGGCCGCTCGCGGCGCTGGCCGTGGCCGCGGCCCTGGCATTGGCGTGGCTGCCCTCGCCCTGGCGCGGCGACCTTGCGGCGCTGAGCCCCGTCGGCGAGGACAGGTTGCAACTGGACGCCGCGCTGCGCGGCGACCTCGGCGCGAGCGACGCCGGCGTGGTGGTGGCCGTGGCGGCCGCCGACGAGGCCGGCGTGCTGCAGGCGGCCGAGGCCGCCGGCGCACGGCTGGACCGGC
>CAJYRH010000043.1 GCA_913776795.1 uncultured Pseudorhodoferax sp.
CTGGGCATCCCCGTCGAACGCATCCGCCTGCTGCACGGCGACACCGGCCAGACCCCCTACTCCACCGGAACCTATGCCTCGCGCTCGCTGGTGATGTCGGGCGGCGCCGTGTCCGTGGCCTGCAAGCAGCTGGCACCGCGGCTGCGACACATCGCCGGCCACCTCATGGGCGTGGACCCGGCCGTGGTCGCGCTGGCCGACGGCCGCGCCTGGGCTGGCGAAAAATCGGTCACGCTGGCCGATGTCGCCAATGCCTGGTACGTGACGCCGCAGCGCCTGCCCACGGATGTGGACCGCGCCGGCCTGGAGGTGTCCACGGGCTACAAGCCCAAGGTCGACACCGGCGCCTTCACCTACGCGAGCCAGGCCGCCGTGGTGGCCGTGGACCCCGAAACGGGCGCCATCGAGATCCTGGACTACGTGGTCGTCGAGGACTGCGGCGTTATCGTCAACCCCATGTTCGTCGAGGGCCAGACCATCGGCGGCGTCGCCCAGGGCATCGGCACCGCGCTGTACGAGGAGATGCCGTACGACGAGCAGGGCCAGCCATTGGCCTCCACGCTGGCCGACTACATCCTGCCCGGCGCCACCGAGGTGCCGCACATCCGCATCGACCATTTCGAGACGCCCTCGCCGCACACCGAGTTCGGCGCCAAGGGCATGGGCGAAGGCGGCGCCATCGCACCACCGGCCGTGCTGTTCAACGCCGTCAACGACGCGTTGCGCGGCACCGGCGCACCCGAGCTGCTGATGACGCCGCTCACGCCGCGCCGCCTGCTGCAGGCACTCGCCCAGGGCCGGGCCACGGCCACGGCCACGGAGACTGCCCCATGAAAGCCGCTGCATTCGACTACCGCAGCCCCGACAGCCTGCGCGCCGCCACCCAGCTGCTGGCCGAGCACGACGGCCGCGCCAAGCTGATGGCCGGCAGCCAGTCCTTCGGTCCCATGCTGAACCTGCGCCTGACCCGGCCGCAGCTCGTGGTGGACATCTCGCGCCTGGCCGAACTGGCCTTCGTACGGGCGGTGGACGGTGAGATCGAGATCGGTGCCGGCGTCACCCACGCCGCCATCGAGGACGGCCTGCACGCCGCGCTGGCCGCGCACCCCATGCGCGAAGTCGCGGCCGGCATTGCCTACCGCGCCGTGCGCAACCGCGGCACGCTGGGCGGCAGCCTGGCCCATGCCGACCCCGCCGCCGACTGGATCGTCGCGCTCACCGCGCTCGGTGCCCGGCTCACGCTGCGCTCGCCGCGCGGCACGCGCAGCATCGCCCTCGAACAATTCATGCACGCCGCCTACACCACCGCGCTGGACGTGGACGAGGCCATCGCCGCCGTCCACGTGCCGCAAGCCGCCACCGGCCACCGCTGGGGCTACCACAAGTTCTGCCGCAAACCCGGCGAGTTCGCCGAGGCGAGCGCCGCCGTCTGGCAGGGCGCAGGCCAGCCGCAGCCGCGCATCGTGCTCGGCGCGCTGGACGGCGCACCGCTGCAGCTGCCCGCGCTGGCCGAGCGCATCGTGCAGCACGGTGCGGCCGCCGCCACGCGCGAGGCCCTGGGCGCCGCTGTGCGCACGGCCTTGCCCGACCGCGACGCGGTGGACCATCAGTTGCACACGGTCTGCCTGGCCCGCGCGCTGGCGCAGGCCGGCCTGGCTGCCGCGCCGGCCGCCCGACCAGCAGGAGCGCACGCATGAACACCGTGACGCTCGAAGTCAACGGCCGGTCGCTATCGGCCGAAGTCGAACCACGCACCCACTTGGGCGATTTCCTGCGCGACACCGTGCGCCTGACCGGCACGCACCTGGGCTGCGAACACGGCGTCTGCGGCGCCTGCACGGTGCTGGTCGATGGAGCGCCCACGCGCTCGTGCATCACCTTCGCCGTGGCCTGCCAGGACCGCTGCGTGACCACCGTGGAGGGCTACGACGGCGATGCGCTGATGGGCCGGCTGCGTGCCGCCTTCACGCGCCACCATGCGCTGCAGTGCGGCTTCTGCACCCCCGGCATGCTGGCCACGGCGCGCGACATCGTGCTGCGCCTGCCCGAGGCCGACGAGGCCCGCGTGCGACTAGAACTGTCTGGCAACCTGTGCCGCTGCACGGGCTACATGGGCATCGTCGCAGCCATCCGCGATGTGCTGGACCAGCTCCGGCGCGAGCCCGATCCGGACATCGACGCGCTGCGCGAAGCCGTACGCGCCGGCCGTCTGCCGGTGCCTGCACCGGCCAGGGAAGTGGCCGATGGCGCGGCGCGGCGCATGCCGGTCTTTCCGATCGGCACGGCGCGCCCTGCCGCGCAGGCCACGGCCGTCCCATCCATGCCCAGCGTGCCCGCTGCAGCCGCTGCCGCGCCTGCGAACAAGGTGGCAGCGCCCAGCGCAGCAGCCGCATCGGCCACCCCGGCGGAAGCGCCAGCCCTGGCCTTGCGCAAGGGCACGCAGATCGATGCCGCCTTCGAGCTGCCGTTCGGCGCCGATGCGGTCTGGACCTTCATGGGCGACCTGCCGGCCGTGGCCGGCTGCCTGCCCGGCGCCGTGATCGAGTCGCAGGACGGCGACAAGGTCAAGGGCCGCATCGCCATCAAGTTCGGTCCCATGGCCGCCGCCTTCGCGGGCGCGGCGCGGCTCGAGCGCGACGACGCGGCGCGCCGCGCCGTGCTGCGCGGTGCCGGCCAGGACTCGCTGAGCCAGTCGCGCGCCCAGGGCGACATCGCCTACCGGCTTGAAGAACTTTCCCCGCAACAGACCCGCGTGCACGTGGACATGCTGTATTCGCTGCAGGGTCCCCTCGCGCAGTTCTCGCGCTCCGGCCTCGTCAAGGACTTCGTGCGCCGCATGGTGGCCGACTTCGG